>JAZQBE010000071.1:0-7349 GCA_045545575.1 Shuttleworthella sp. | reverse complement strand
ACGGGTGCCTGACCCCCGTTCCACTTTTCCTACACCACGATCTCCGCGGTGCTTCCGCCGCTTCGGCGTTTCGTGACCACGATCTGCTTGTCGATCCGCTCCTTCAGCTCCGACACATGGGAGATGATGCCGACGAGCCGGCTGCCCTCCGCCAGGCCGGAGAGGGCTTTCATCGCCTGCTGCAGGGATTCTTCGTCGAGGGAGCCGAAGCCTTCGTCGACGAACATCGCGTCAAGCTGAATGCCGCCGGCGCTGGACTGGATCTCGTCGGACAGCCCCAAGGCCAGCGACAGGGACGCCAGAAAGGACTCGCCGCCGGAGAGGGATTTGACGCTGCGCTCACTGCCGTTGTAGTGATCCACCACGTCCAGCTCCAGGCCGCTCTGGCTGCGGAAATTCCCGGCCTCCGTCCGGCGCTTTAAGTCATACCGGCCGTCGGTCATGATCATCAGCCGCGTGTTGGCCTTGGCGATGATGCGGTCGAAATAGGCCATCTGCACATAGGTTTCCAGCCGGATCTTCTCTTTCTTGCCGCTGAGTGTGCCGTTCGCCGTATCCGACAGCGAGGCCAGCCAGCCATACTGCTTCTCCTTGTCCGCGACGGCCTGCACGTTTTCCTTGATCCGGTTCCGGGCGTCCTCGTTTTTCACCATCCGCTGCTGCACGTCCTTCATCCGCGCCCGGATCCGCTCCTGCGCGGCCTCAGCCTCGGCCTTTTTGGCGCGGACCGCGTCCTCGTCGTCGTCCGCCGTCTGCTCTGCCAGGTTCTTCTCATTCTCGGCGATGCTGCCGAGCAGACTCTCCTTCTCGCCGCTGGCCTGCTGATAGCGCTGCTGCGCCGTCTCCTGCTCATCGCGGATCGCCTTCTGGGCGGTCTCCAGCTGCGCGATCTGCGCCCGGGCCTCATCGATGGACGCGTACTCCAGCTTCTTCCGGATGGTATCCGCCTGCACCTGCTGCTGTTTCTGCTTCTCCTCCAGCGCCACCTTCGCCGCCGTCAGCTCCGCGATCCCGGTCTGCAGCCCGCTGATGGTGCTCTCCGTTTCCGGAATCGCCTTCTCCAGCCGCGCCTTCCGCTCGCTCTTTTCCCGCGCCTGCGCAATGGCGGCCTCCAGCGCCGCGATGCGTTCGATCAGCCGCTCCAGCTCCGCGCGCGTGCGCCCGGGGATGTCGTCCGCGCCCGCTCCGAACAGGGCTTCGGCCGCTGCCCGGACGCTCTCCTCCTGCGTGCGCACCTGCCCCACCAGAACACTCGCCGAGCTGCTCGCCGTCTGTGCCTTCTGATTCGCCCGGTCCGCCCGGTCCTTCAGCAGGTCCACTTCCTCCTTCGTGGGCGCGTGGGCCGATTTCACCGCGATCCGCGGATGCTCGCGCGAACCGCAGACCGGACAGGGCTCGCCCTCCTGGAGGGATTCCGCCAGAATACCGGCCTGTTCATCCAGATACTGCCGGTTTTTCTGCTCGTATTCCTGCGCGGCCTCTTTCGACAGATCCGACAGACGGAGGTATTCCGCCTGAGCCTGCTTCAGGTTGATCTGCTGCCTCTCCAGGCTCTGCTGCGCGGTCTGCAGACTCTCCGCCTCCGCCTTTCTCGCGGCCGCCGCGTCCTTCTCGTTCCGAAGACGGATCACGTCCTCCCCGGCCGTGCTCACGTCCGCGAGCGCCTGCTTCTGCTCCACAAGCTTCGCCTGCGCCGCCTCCAGCGCGGCGTTCTGTCCCGACAGATCCGCTTCCTTTTCCCTTTGCTGCCGCCGCGTATCCTCGATGGCGGCCTTCGCCGTCTCCAGCTCCTCATAGGACGGCAGCGCCTCCGAAAGCACGGCCGCCCGGTTCTGCAGACGCGTCTTCTCCGCTTCCTTTTCCTCCGCTGCCTGCTTCACCGAAAGCGCCGACGCACACCGCGCCTCGGCGTCCGCCAGCTGCGCCCGCTTTGCGTCCAGCGACGCCTGCAGCTGTTTCCGCGTCGAAAGAACCGTCTCGGTTTTGTGGATGGCCTCCAGCGTGCGGTCGATGTCCTTTCCCTCCGACGCCAGGGTTGCCTCCGACGCCTGATCCAGGGCAATCACCTCGTCCAGCAGCGCCAGAACGTCCTCCGTCGTCAGCTCGCCCTTCGCCGCCCGGTCCGCGGTCAGCTGCAGCTCGCTGTCCGGCGCACAGGCAATCGCACCCGCCGCCCGGCGCACGTCGTTCAGGTTCTGGTCGATCTCCGCCTTCAGCCCCGACGCCTCTTCCTTCAGGCGCTCCTGAAGGCGCGCGTAGCCCTTCGTCTGAAACAGCTTCTGGAAGATGACGATCCGCTCCTCGGTGGACGCCTGCAGGAACTTCTGGAAATCGCCCTGGGCAATCATGACGATCTGCGAGAACTGGTTGTGATCGATGCCCAGCAGCTCCGAAACGGCCTCGTTGACCTCGCGCACCTTCGTAAACACACGGCCGTCCGGGCAGTGCAGCTCGGCGTTCGCCTTCTCCACAGTCACGCCCTCGCCCCGGGTTTTCGGCCGCTCGTAATCCGGATTCCGCCGGATCCGGTATTCCTTCCCGGCGTACAGGAACGTCAGCTCCACCTCCGTAGGCGTCGCCGGATCCGCGTACTTCGAGCGGAACATATTCGCGCTGCGGCTGCTGCCGCTCGCCTCCCCGTACAGGGCAAACGCGATCGCGTCAAAAATGGTCGTCTTCCCGGCGCCCGTGTCGCCGGTGATCAGGTACAGCCCCCGGTCGCCCAGCCGGTCCAGATCCAGTGTCATCGTGCCGGCATAGGGCCCAAAAGCGGATATTGTCAGTTTCAATGGTCTCATCTTGCTCTCCCCCTGCCGGACGTCAGAACGCGCCCTCTTCCCAAATCTCTTCCACCAGCGCCCGGACGTGTTCCGCCTGCACCGGCGACATCGGCCTGCCGTTCTGCTTCTCGTACAGATCGTCAAACATCTCCGCCGGCGTCTTCTGCTCGGCGTCCGCCGTCTGCTGCCAGCTGCTCTGCTGGCGCGTGCGCCGGTTGTCGTAATCCAGCTTCATCAGGTTGTGATAAATCGCGCGCAGCCGCGCGACAGCCTCCGGCACGTCGTCCTCGTCCGTCAGCGTGATGTGCACGTAATCCTCCGGATAGGACGTGTTCTCATAGAAGGATTTGCGCGTCAGCTCATCGTAAGTCCCGCGCAGTTCCGCCATGTCGCGCAGCGGCGCGAGGGGAACGGTCTCCACGGACAGACCGCCCTTTTCAAGCAGCTGCACCACCGTCACCGATTTGTGATGACGCGTCTCCGAAAACGAATACTTCAGCGGCGTTCCGCAGTAGCGGATCCGCTCGGATTCCACGTTCTGCGGCCCGTGGATGTGCCCCAGCGCCACGTAGTCGAACCCGTCGAACACCGCCGCGCTGACGTTGTCCAGCCCGCCGATGACCGTCTCCTCGGATTCGCAGCGCTCCGCGCCGGTGATAAACTGGTGCGCCAGAATCACCCGCCGATGCCCCGGGTTCACGGGCATGTGTTCAATCGCGACCCGGACGGCATCCGTGTAGGACTCGATGGTCTCGTCCGGAAAAGCCTTGCGCACGTGCACCGGCTTCACGAAGGGCAGCAGGAAGATGTCGACTGCGCCGTATTCGTCCTCCAGCGTCACGGGCACGACCTCGCCATTGTAGACCCGGGAAATATGAATGCCGCTGGCGTCCATCAGCCGGTTGCCGAAAGCCAGCCGCTCCGGCGAATCGTGATTGCCGCTGATGATAAACACCTGCAGGGCGCGCTGCGCCAGCTTTACAAGAAAATCGTCGAACAGCTCCACCGCCTCCGCGGGCGGGATCGGCTTGTCGTAGATGTCGCCGGCGATCAGCACGGCGTCTGGCTGTACGTCATCGATGACGTGCAGGATCTGAAGCAGGATGTACTTCTGATCCTCCAGAAGGGAATACTCGTTGAGACGCTTTCCCAGATGAAGGTCGGATAAGTGGATGAATTTCATGTCATTACGCTTTCTAAGTTTGAAGTATCTATCTATTCTCCTGATCTCTGCCGTCTTCCCACAGAAAAGACATGGACTCTGTCATCTGCGCCAGGTCTACGCGGCAGGCTCCGTCCCAGATCAGCACGGGCACGCTTTCCTCAAAGCCATAGATCACCGGGATGTCCAGATGCTCCAGATCATACTGGATGAGCTTTCTCTGCTCCGGGTCGACCATCCAGTATTCCCGGACACCGGCGCTGCCGTATTTCTGCAGCTTCAGCTGCATGTCCTTCTTCCGGGTGGACGCGGAAAGCACCTCGACGATCAGGTCCGGCGCACCCCAGATCCGCCCGTCCCTGTACCGGTCCCGTTGGCAGATCACCAGCACATCCGGCTGTACGCAGGTGCGGTCGTCACGATCCAGCAGCACATCCACCGGCGAGACAAACGGATAGCAGGGTCCCTTGTTTTTCGAAACATGCTCCAGAAACCGACTGTGAATATACCCGGCGATCGCCTGATGGACGGTGTTCGGCGCAGCCATGTCGTAGAAAACGCCGTCGATCAGCTCCACCCGCACATCCTCCGGCTGGGCCAGATAATCAGCAAAGGTATGGCCCTCCTTTCTAGAGGAGGCGGTATATGCTGCCTGTGGTTCGGCAAGCACCAGGGTGGCTGCGGATTCTTCAAATGCCGGATACCGCGCAGCCGGCGCAGAAGGCCAAAGGGCGCGCTCCAGCGCCTCCAGCGTCGACCGCCGGGGCGATTTCGTCCCGCCGCCGAAGATCTTGTTAACGGTTCCAAGGGGCACCCCGGAGAGCGTTGATAGTTCCTCGTTGGTATAGCCGAGCTCCCGTTTTCGCTCCTTTAATTCGGCGACTTTCATGAAGACCTCCCGATCAATCCCAAATCCAGGATGATTCTACTGTCTTCATTTTACTGCGCGGCAGATATAAATGCAACCGTTTTTCAACCATTCATTATCAATCTGACCGCTTTATGACCTTTATACGTCTTTCCGATTTCATAACGATTCACAGAACATAATGCCTACTTTTATAACCGCCATTCCACGAAATCTGTGCTATGCTCCGCCATGAACAGAATCAGACGTGCTCCGCCATGCCGTCTGGTTTAGGAGAATCTCATAAAAAGGAGTTCAGGACCATGCACAAGAGACAACCCTCCACCATTATGCGTCTTGCCGCCATGGCAGCAGCCGCAGCCCTTACCATTTCATCTACTCCGGGCAGCATCCCGGCCAGCGCCGCTGCGAATGATTCTCCCCGGGCCATCGCCCTGCAGGAACAGATCCCGCAAACGCTTCGTGCCGGCGACGCGGTGTTCCTCGGAACGCCGGACGAGGAAATCGGATATGACGGCCAGTGGCGTGTGCTTGACCCGCAGCTGACCAACACAAAGGAGCCGGGCATCCTGCTGCTTCTGGAACATCTGATCGGCCCGGACGACGAAACCGGTCTCCGTTTTCTCAACGCAGCGACCGAAGCGGACGATGTGGCCACCTTCCTGGCGGGCGGAAAGGATGCGGCTTCCTCAGAGCAGACGGATAGCGAAACCCTGGACACCGCCTACCAGCACAGTGATCTGAAAAAATGGCTGGAGAACTTCGCGGACACGCACCTGTCCGATGCGGAGCGCGCCGGCATCCTTCACATTACCAAGAGCGACGATGCCTATGTCCATCTTCAGGACATGTCCGTGGTTCTCGGCGAAGAAGCCGGAAAAGGCATGACCGGAAAGGTTCACTTCGACCCCGCCGAGAACATCCTCGACGGCGACCAGCTGTTCCCCCTGTCCGTGGAGGAAATCGACTCGCCGGAATACGGGCTGGACACAGACGACGCCCGTGTTGCCACTTATAAGGGAGAACCCGCCCACTGGTGGGCGCGGTCGCCCCACGCACCGGATTTCCCCAACGACGTAGGCTTTATCTTCTGGAAGGGCTGGATGATGGATTTCCCCGTGAACAATGCCCGTGTTGCGAATATCAATGCCTGCGCCCGCCCGGCCATGAACCTGGATGCTGCGGCCATCGCCTTCATCTGTGAAAAAAGCTGGAAAGAAGAAGCCGCTGAGGGGAAATGGACAGAGATCCCCGCTCTGGCGGAAACTTCCGCTGAAAACGCCACCGAATGGCTGGTCTTCTGGTCGGACACTTCCTTAGACGGTATTGAAACCGTGCTGGAAGACCGGTCCGGCGATCTGGTGACGCTGACCTACAGCAATGCGCCCGTCCGGGAAAACGCCTGGATCTGTGCTGCTGTAAAAGACGCCGCCGGGAACCTCACATGGTACAACCGCCTGAAGCCTGCAGATGCCGCGGAAGGAACACTGGAAATCGACCTGTCAGGGAAAATTGCAGACGGCGAAACCCTGGTCCTGTTCTGCGAAGAGAATACTTCCTCCACCCTGTCCCAGGCTGCCGGTTCATTCCACACCGTGGACTTAACCGCCACGCCCCAGGCTGTCCTTCGCGCGGAAGAGGAAGCACGTCTGGCCGCGGAAGCCGCCAGGGAAGCCGCCCGCCGCAGGAACATCCTCGTCGCCGGAATCGCCGCGGTGGTACTCATTGCAGGCACGATCGTGTATCTGCTGAAAAAGAAGAAATAAAAATGAGTTCCGGAGTTTTTGAAATGCACTCCCTTCCCTGGTTGTCCAGGAAAGGGGTGCATTTCACTTTTACCCCCGCTATTAATCTCCTGTTTTTTCAGACGATGCTTCACGAAATACAACAACCAATTCTTTCCCCAGGGCGCGGGCGATTCTCTCCAGTGTTGCGACAGACGGGTTTGCCTGGCCGCGTTCGATTTTTGACAGGTCAGACTGATCTATTCCCGTAAGTGCGGCGAGTTCCTTTTGTGTCATGTCCGCATCCGTTCGCGCCGTGCATAACGCGGCGCCCACAGAATATACGGCAGGAACCGGATCCTTTCGCAATGTCTTTCCGTCCTGATACACGGTTTCGGCTTCCAGATCCAGATCGTCGTTCCAGACAATGCCGGATCCGCCCATCAGCCTGCCGGAAAGGAACAGACTGCGGTCAAGCAGCTGCTTCATTTGCGGATACTTTTCGAACAGCACGGACACGTCGTAACATTTCACTTCCCCATCCTGAAATGTTGCTTCCAACTCCGTGTATTCCAAAAACCGCAGCTTGATCATCCGATGAAACATATCATTCCAATGGCGGGAGTTTCCTGTAATCTTCAAACTCCCACATCTCCTCCAATTCTTTCTGATAGTTATAAACGTCAACTAGAAAGTGAGCCACGCGCTGACTTGATTTTGAGCCACTAACGCTGACTCGAAAGTGAGCCACTTACCGCTTTTGCTTCTTCGCTTGTTCTAACCTGTATGAACTGCCGTTCATGTCCAGGATGTAG
>JAZQBE010000070.1:0-2451 GCA_045545575.1 Shuttleworthella sp. | reverse complement strand
GCCGCATAGCGGTCCCGTTCCACGCCGACGTCAAAGCAGGACAGGTACGCTTCGCCGATGGCAAAACAGACGTCCGCGTACCCGTGGGCATTGTCCGCCGCCAGCCGCCCCAGCACGTCCACCGTAACCGATACGCCAAACCGGCCGGCGACGTCGACGCCGCATTTCAGCTGTTCGAAGACGGCGTGATCCGTCCGGTCCAGCACCCCGTCGGCGGTCAGAAAGGCGATCAGGCCCTCGCTGTCCGCGCTTCCCAGGTACGCCTCCGTCCGCGCGGGATCCGCGGCGATGGCGCGGCAGTAATCCTCCGCGGAGGCCGCCCGGCGGATCTGTGCGTCGTAGGACGTGTTCATCCGGTTTACATGCGCCCCGGCCGCGGCCGCCGCCAGCATCACCGCCAGCACCCCGACGGCCGGAAACAGCGCGTGCAGGATCCTCCGGCGCCGGCGCTGCGCGGCATCGAAGGCCTCGATGCCGGCCAGTGCGTCGGCCACTTCCTCCATGGATGAATACCGCGCGGCCGGATCCGGCCGGGTGCATTTCAGGATGACCTGCTCGAGCCCCGCGGACAGACCGGGGTTGATTTCACGGATCGGCCGCATCTCACAGGGCGGCTTTGCCGGGTTTTTGCCGGTGACCAGGTGATACAGGGTCGCGCCCAGATTATAGATGTCGGTGCGCGCATCGGTCTGGCCGAACCCGCCGAACTGCTCCGGCGCCGCGTACCCCGCTGTGCCCAGACAGGCCGTGTCCCCCGGTTTCCCCTCCTTATACTCCCGCGCGGCGCCGAAATCGATGAGCATCACGCAGCCGTCGGGCTGCAGCATGATGTTGGCCGGCTTGACGTCCCGGTAGATGATCGGCGGCCGGCGGCTGTGCAGCCAGCCGAGCACGCCGCAAAGCTGCCCGGCCCAGTCGAGCACCTGCTCCTGGGGCAGCGCGCCGCGCTCCTTCAACAGGCTGTCCAGGGTTCGTCCCCGGATGTACTCCATGACGATGATCACCGCGTCCGGGCGGTCGATCACCTCGACGACGGCGGGCAGATTCGCGTGCTGCAGTTTTTGCAGGATTTCCGTCTCCGCCGTCTGCCCGTCGCGCGCGGTCCCGAACCCGGGCCCTCCCTCGCGGCACACTTCCTTGACGGCGCGTTCCCGTCCGGTCTGCACGTCTACGGCCAGGTAGACCTCGCTCATGCCGCCCTGTCCGATCGGGCGGACGATCCTGTATTTCCCTCCGATAAGCGTTCCCGGCGCCCTGATTTCCCTCATCCCCGGCTCCCCTTTCGTTCCGTCTGCAGGTATTCTCTACCATAGAATATCCGGCTTTGGGATTTCAACGATTTCGGAACATTCTGTTCCGCGGACATAAAAAAATCCTTTCCGCCGCGGCGGAAAGGAATCGGCAAGCCTCTTCTGCTTTTATCTCCTATAAAAAGATCCTTCCCACACCCGAGGTGGAAAGGATCTCTCTTCTTTTCAAACTCCGATCTGTTTATTGGAAAAAATACTCCGCGATCTGCGACATGGGTATTTCCAGCAAATCACACCACTTAACGATATCTGCCTGCGAGAATCCGCTCTTGTTGTTCAGCTTCAACGAAAGAGAATTCTTCGACATGCCAAGTGCCTTGGCAAATTCACCATTCGTTCCGAAACGCTCTACAATCCTTCCGCGAAGTCGGCGATATCCGTATTTCTCCATCTTGTCCTCCCTTTTCCTGTCTGATCAGTATTCTTCGCGATCTGTATGATCTGCGCAATGAAGCGCATCTTTTCAATTTATTTTTCCACGGTCTGGATCCGCACCAGGGCGCGGTACAGCTTCGCCTCGGCGCGGTCGAAGGCGATGCGGTCCTTGTCGCGGGCCTCCTCCATGCGCCGCTCGGCGACAGCCTTCGCGGCCTTCGCGCGGTCGAGATCGATTTCGTCCTCCCACTCCCAGGTGGTGGGGATCACACGGCAGGAGCCGTCCATCACGGAAAGCATGCCCCCGATACAGGCCGCCTTCCGCTCGGTGCCGTCTTCCATCAGCACGCGGGCGATGCCCATGCCGATGGGCGTGCAGTAGTTGATGTGCCGGGCGAGGATCGCCACGTCCCCGTGCACGGTGCGCAGGATCAGACGCTGTGCCTCGCCTTCAAACGCCAGGCCGTCCATATCCACAATCTGAAGAGGAAATGTCTGTGCCATCGAATCTCCTTATGCCTCGTCCGGCGCCTTCTGTCCGGCCTTTTCAAACACTTCGTCGATGGTGCCGGCGAAGAGGAACGCGCTCTCGGGCAGATCGTCGCACTTGCCGTCGAGGATCATCTTAAAGCCGCGGATCGTCTCCTTCAGCGGCACGTATTTGCCGTCCATGCCGGTGAACTGCTCGGCCACGGAGAAGCTCTGGGACAGGTAGTTCTGCACCTTGCGGGCGCGGTAGACGGTCTGCTTGTCGTGCTCGGACAGT
>JAZQBE010000069.1:0-49392 GCA_045545575.1 Shuttleworthella sp. | reverse complement strand
GGCCTCCGACTTTGTTTCTGGACATGGAAATGCCCGGCACCAGCGGTGTGGATGCCGGACCCCTCATAAAGGAACGAAATCCTTCCTGCATTATTTTTGTGGTCACCTCCTACCCGGACTATCTGGACGATGCACTGCGCTTTCACGCCTTTCGCTATCTCTCCAAGCCCGTGGATCCCAAGCGGCTTTTCCGGAACCTGGACGACGCCATGAACTTATTTGCGTCCCAGCATCAGGATCTGGCAGTGGAGACGGCAGAAGGAATTTTCCGCATCCGGCTGCAGGAACTGGTCATGATCGAAAGCGCCGGCCGCGGCACCTTTCTGCACCTGGAAAACGGACAGGAACTATTCTGCAAAACCAGTGTGGAACAGTGGGAGGAACGGCTGCCGGCGGAGGCCTTTTTCCGCACCAGCCGCAGTCACATCGTCAATCTGCGCCACGTCTATGCCATTTCGGATGGCACCGTATTTATGCGTCAGGAAAACTGCCGGGCGGAGTGTTCCCGCCGGCGCACTGCAGACGCAAAAAAGGCGCTGCTCTATTACAAAGCCAGCGCCCGTTCTTAGAATCAGTCCAGCTCCCAGAGCCGCTCTTCCGCCGTATAGGGATGCTCCGTCTGCATCTTTTTATACCGTCCGGCCGTCTGAATGAGAAGCACCACCTGAATCACCAGCTGAATGGGGATGGAAATGACCGCCCCGGCCACCGCGGACAGCAGAATCGCCAGTATAATGTCGATAACGCTGGCCCCCGTCCACTGGTACCCTGTAAAGGGGATATTCACCAGGATAAACACTCCCATGGTAATCAGCATCGCCACCGGAACCTCCTTCAGCGCCATTTTGGTCTGATACCAGTGCAGCGCCCGATTGCAGAGGGAAAACTGGGTCTTTGCGTCCCTGCGGCTGTCTAAGCGGGCAAAATATTCCATGCCCGTGCGGAATTCGTTGTCCGCAGGCTTGAACTCCCGGGTCAGGCGTACCGCCTCTTCGTATTTGTGCCGGGAAAACCGCACCGGATAGCTTTTCAGGAACGAATCCAGCACCGCATATCCCTCCAGAAATTTTTTCAGCTCTTCCATGGCATCCAAAAGCCTGGTCTGCGCTTCCATCAGTTTCTTTTCGCCAACCCGGTCCCAGCCCTCCTGGGTATCCCGTTTTTCGGTCTTCCAGTCGTCCTCGCCGGAAGCAGAATCCAGGCGGTAAAACGCTGTAGCCACAGCACCTGCGGGCATCCGTCCGTTTGCTCCGCCCATGACCGCCATTCCGCCCATATAGGTGGCCCGTTTGGGCTTCTCTTTCCGCTCCTGGTACAGCGCCGCGTTCTGATCATACATCTGCAGACTGCGATAGCGGTGTTCCGCGTCCAGAAACGCTTTCACCAGGGTTTTTGCCGTCGGCAGCTGATCGGGAATATTCTTTTCAACCTCCTTCAGAATGGCATCTGCGTCATAGAACAATCTGGCAGCCTGTCTGGTCTGTTCAAGTGCAAGCATCCTTTTCCTCCCTTCTGTCGTTTTTAACCCTTTTTCATTTGACTCGTTCATATCTGATCTGCCGTTTCACCGGATCCGGCGATCGCGTGCGTCCTTTGGGTCATCGGATTCACGGACATCAGCGTTTCATACGTCCCTTGGCACCAGCGGATCCATAGGCATCAGCGTCACCACCGTGTGGCAGGTATTTCTGTCCTTACCGACAAACACCAGCATGTCTCCGTGATACTTTTTGGCGATGTCTTCAATGCTTTTTAACCCATAGCCGTGGATGCCGTCCTTTTTCGGAGACGTCCGCTCTTCCAGATATCGGGCGTCGTCCTCCGTGCAGGAATTCTCCATCCGGATGACCGTCTCCGTCTCTTCCTTATCCACAAAGAGGCGGATCTGAGGATCTGCCGTTTTCTTCGCCGCCGAGACGGCATTGTCCAGCAGATTGGAAAACAGAGCCGTCACATCCGGATCCTCCAGGAAGGAAATGGTACCGCTGCGGATGTCCATCTCCAGATCGATCTGCTGCTGCCGGCATTCATCCCGGTACCGGGCCAGGATGCCGTTCAGGAGCTCGTGATCGCACACCCGGACGGAACGGGCGAAGCCTTCGGCGGAAAGCAGCTGTTTTAGGTATTCCGCAGCTTCGCTGTGCTTTCCCTCTTCGTTCAGTGCCAGCAGCGTCTCCAGATGTCTTTGGATGTCGTGAACCAGGATGCTACGCTGCTCCAGCTGACGGACCAGTGCATTGTGATACCGGGCGGCGTCGTGCTCCCGCTGCAGGGCCATGGCCTGCTCCTGCTCCTTGCGTCTGTGGTCCGTATAAATCCGAAAACCGATATATAAGAAAAGCGCTGCTGCGATAATGGCGATGATGATCCAGAGCATCCGATTCTTCCTTTCCATCCGGCGGCCGATATTGCCGGCCTTTTTGGTTTATGCTATGATGCGGCTGGTATGTTCCTTTACATATAGCATAAATCAGCTGTATGAAATCGCAATACCGCTCACGTGGGTTTTACCGCCGTTCACGTTTTAATTGAATAGTTCCTCTTCCTGGCTTAACGGTCAAGAAGCATCGCGAGCCTTCGGCCCGCTCATATCCTCTTTCATAAGGCCGCGAAAAGATTCCTCCCGGACTTTAAAAGAAGTGCTTGACAGTGGAATTCATTCTATTATATAATTTCTGTTGCGTCACGGCAGGTGGCATAACAAGAAGCGCAGCGGTTAAAAGATGCGTTCTTCGGTTTCGGGGTGTGGCTCAGCTTGGCTAGAGCACCTGGTTTGGGACCAGGGGGTCGCAGGTTCGAATCCTGTCACCCCGACGTACGTCCTGTTTTTCAGGTCATCATATGCGGGTGTAGTTCAATGGTAGAACACCAGCCTTCCAAGCTGGACACGTGGGTTCGATTCCCATCACCCGCTGCTCTCTTTTCAAAGAGGCAGTTCCGGTTTGGATCCGGACGCAAATGTGTTCGTAGCTCAGCTGGATAGAGCAACGGCCTTCTAAGCCGTGGGTCGGGGGTTCGAATCCCTTCGAGCACACGCGGGGCTCTTCTCTTTCAAAGCAGCTTCGTACATAACCATGGTGGGTATAGCGCAGTTGGTTAGCGCGCCAGATTGTGGCTCTGGAGGCCCAGGGTTCGAATCCCTGTATCCACCCTGCCTCGGTGTCAGCAGGCATCGGGGTTTTCTTTTGAAAAGATGTGATGGGCTATCGCCAAGCGGTAAGGCAATGGATTTTGATTCCATCATTCGCAGGTTCGAATCCTGCTAGCCCAGGCGATGGGTGCAGGAACGGTTGAATCCGTAAAATCTGCAATGCCATCATACATACGGGCCATTAGCTCAGTTGGTAGAGCACCTGACTTTTAATCAGGTTGTCTGGGGTTCGAATCCCCAATGGCTCACGAAAAAGCCGGAAGCGTTTTGCTTCCCGCTTTTTTTCAAAAGTGGAACGGGTGGCTGGCCCCCCGTCCCGGTTTTGAAAAGGGGGACGGGGGTCCCCCCACCCGTTCGGGTTTTACCTCTTCGGCGGCTTCGGTCCCAGGAAGGAATAGAATTTCGTCCGGATCATGCCGTTGTAGATCTTGCGGTTTTTGTCCGCCTTTCGCCCGATGTACCGCTCCGCGTCTTCATAGGACGTGATCAGGTACATGGACCAGCTGTCCAGCCGGCGGTAGGCCTCGCCGATGGTCTGATACAACTGCGGCAGCTGGGCCTGGTCCGACAGGCGCTCGCCGTAGGGCGGGTTGGTGATGATGAACCCGTATTTTTTCGGGTGCGCCGTATCCGCGACGTCACGCTGCTGGAAGTGGATCATCTCTTCCACTCCGGCGCGGCGGGCGTTCTCGCGGGCGATGCGCACCATCTCGGGATCGATGTCGTAGCCCTGAAGATTCACTTCCACGGACGTGTCGATCTGCGTTCTTGCGTCTTTTCTTGCTTCTTTCCACTCTTCCGGCGGGATCAGGTTCTCCCATGCTTCCGCCGTAAAATGCCTGGACAGCCCGGGCGCGATGTTCGCCGCGATCATGGCGGCTTCGATCAGAAAGGTGCCGCTGCCGCAGAAGGGATCCATCAGTACCCGGTCCGCGTGCCACGGCGTCAGTTTGATCAGCGCCGCCGCTAAAGTCTCGGAAATGGGTGCTTTTGCCGTCAGGGTGCGGTAGCCGCGCTTGTGCAGCGGCGTGCCGGTCGTATCAAGCGTGACGGTGGCTTCGTCCTTCATAAAGAAGATGCGCACGGGATAATCCGCCCCGGTCTCCGGAAACTGCGCGAAATCGTAGGTCTCGCGCATCCGCTCCACCATGGCCTTTTTGGCGACGGACTGGATGTCCGGCAGGGAGAACAGCTTGCTTTTCACCGAGGTCGCTTTGGTTACCCAGAACCGGCCGTCCGACGGGATATAGCTTTCCCAGGGCAGGGCTTTGATGCCCTGAAACAATTCTTCAAAACTGACCGCGGTAAATCGGCCCACCACCAGAAGCACCCGTTCCGCCGTGCGCAGGTGCAGATTGGAAAGCACCACGGCTTCCTCGTCTCCGTAAAAGCAGACCCGGCCGTCCTCCACCCGGCTGATCTCATAGCCGAGATCGTATATTTCCTGTTTTAATACAGCCTCCAGACCAAAATGGCAGGGGGCGGCAAGTTCAAACTGCATATTCTGATTCCTCTTTGAGCAGCCGGGATACGGTCTGCGTTACAGGTACATGATTTTAAACGCAATCCGGCCGGCGGTGTCGGTCGAGCCCACGATATAGGAAGGCGCACGGCCGTCCTGCCGGGGGAAGGTAATGCTGCCCGGATTGATCACAGTGACGCCGTCGACGGTCGTCACCACAGGCTGGTGCGTATGGCCGTACACCGCGATGCCGCAGCCGTTTTCCTTCGCGCGGGCCGCGAGGGTCTCCAGCCCGAATTTGACGTGCTGCTCATGGCCGTGAACGATGTAGAACCGATAGCCTTCCAGCTCGACGACCGCCTCCTTCGGAAGCTCGCTTCCGCGGTCGCAGTTGCCGCGGACCATGGTCACCGGGCAGCCGGCGAGGGTGCGGATTTCATTCTCCTGCCCTTCCACGTCGCCGGCATGAAGCATGACATCCGGCTTGACGGCACGGATGGCTGCAATCAGATTGGTCTGTTTTCCGTGGGTATCACTGACAATCAGAATTCGCATACGTTCACTCTGTTCCTTCCGCAAAACCTCTGTCTGATCGATCCGTAACAGCATCGCGCATGGCGCGAAGCGCCTTTCCGCGGTGGCTGATGGCGTTCTTCTCTTCCGGGGTCAGCGCCGCCGAGGTCACCTCGTATCCGTCGGGAATAAAAATCGGGTCATAGCCGAAGCCGTGGGCTCCGGAAATCTCATAGCCGATATGGCCCTCCATGGTGCGCACCACAGTCTTTTCGCGCCCGTCCGGGAACACGGCGGCCACGGCACAGACGAAGCGGGCCGTGCGCTGTTCCCAGGGAACGTCCGCCAGTTCCTTTAAGATGGCGCCGTTTTTCTCTCTGTAGGGCGTGTCCTCCCCCATAAAACGGGAAGAATAGATCCCGGGCGCCTTATCCATGGCGTCGACCTCCAGGCCGGAATCGTCCGCCCAGACCAGCGCGTCCGGCGCGGCTTCGGCGACCGCGCGCGCCTTTAACAGCGCGTTTTCCGCAAAGGTCGTTCCGGTTTCGTCCACGTCGCGGAACACGCCGGCGTCCTTCATGGACTGCACCTCATAGCCGGTATCTGCCATGATTTCCTTGATCTCCCGCAGTTTATCCTGATTGTGTGTCGCAAAAATCAGCCGCATGTGCTCTCCTCCTGTTTTTTCTGTCGGTTCTGCCCTTCGTCCGGAACGAAAACCGGCTAAAACCGGGCAAAACCGCCCGTCGCAAGAATTTGTTTTTCCATCTCAAACGCCCCCGGGAATCCGCAGGCGTCAAGTTCCCCGGCGGATTCGTGCAGCGCGGCTTCGAAGCGGTCCATCATCCGCTGTGTGCGGTCGGACGTCATTTTGACGCCCAGCCCGATGTCCTTCGCCGCCAGCGCAAAGCTTTCCGGCACCAGATCGTCCACGGATACCGCATCCCCGAAACGGAACGCCAGCTGCCGCGTGCTGCTGTCGTACACCGTCGTGCTGACGATGTCGTAGGCCGGCGCTAAGCGCACCGAGCGCAGGTCCGGCGCGTACAGCAGCGACACGTTTTTGATGTGCCCGTCCGTATTGCCGACCAGAAGGTCGAACACCAGCAGGTCCCACAGCCGCAGCTGGTCTTCCACAGGATCCGCGGCGTGCCGTCGCAGCAGCTCGAACAGGCTGTGCATGTAGCGGCCGTCCGGGCCTTCATATTTCCCGGAGGCCGGAATGCCCAGCGCCTGACAGAAATCCTCCTGATGCAGGCGCAGCGGAACCGGCAGGCCGTCAATTTCGGCCGCGTTTTCCGAAAAGACGCGGTCGTAGCGTTCCGTGGCCAGAAGCACCTCCGCGTCACGTCCTCTGCCCAGGTTGATGATGAAGCTTTTCGGCACCTCGATCCCGCAGCGGGCCGCCGTCCGCAGGCACATCTGCTCGTTCAGCACGATCCGGGACAGGCGTACGTGGCTTTGTTTGACGATGTGCGTGCTCGGCGCGTCCCCCTTCGGCAGATACCAGGTGTCCGTCGGCGCGTCGTAATACAGACCCACCTTTCCGGACGCGCCTGCCAGCGACAGGTGCGCCTTCGTCACCAGTTCCGCCGACTTCGTCGCGCCCTCCGCCGCCAGCGCCCGCACCTGCTCCGCGGACAGGCGTTCGTAGGAAGCGCGCTCCACGCCGCCTGCAGCCGGTGCCCAGTCCTCCGGCGAACCTCTGCGCAGCGCGCCGGCATCGGACGGTGCTTCTCCGTCGCTGATCCGCACGGCGCCCATGCACTCTTTGCCCAGACCGTAGAGGATCGCGAGATAATCGCCCTCGTCCGCCCGCATCGCCGCCGCGACAGAGCGCCGGGTAAAGCCTTCCGGCAGCAGTCCCTCGAAAAACGACCGGGTCTGTCCGGGCGAAAACGCTTCGGGCTGCAGCGGCAGGCAGATCGAAATCGGCGCGGCCTGGGGCAGTGCCAGATAGGACGGCAGGTACTGAAACGCCACGTCGTGGACGTGTTCGCCCCAGAGGGTCCCTACCGGTACGGTCTGTCCGAGGATTTCGACACTGACATCGTATTTTCGCATCGCATTTCCCTCCTCGTGTTACCGGGCCGTCAGGTGCACGTCCAACCCGAGGATATTGGCCAGGTCCATCGCCTTGCCCAGCTCCGCCGTGGGCTTGCCGTTTTCCAGATCGGAAATGAAGCTCACCGAATAGCCGGTAAACTCTGCCAGGAAAGCCTGGGTGTACTGCTTTTCCTTACGGCGGGCACGCAGGGCCTCGCCGAATGCTTTTGCGTCTGTAATAATCATTCCGCCCCCGTTTTTGAATGCAAAGAAAGCAAAAATTAAGCCGTTCGGCGTTTTTCTTAAGAATTCCTTCATAATTTCGCCGAACGGCTCTTTTCTCGTAAGAGCATTATAATATACGCCGATCGGCGAAGTCAAGAGTGGGATCTTTCGCCGCGTTCCGGCATTACAGGACCATCAGAAGCGTCCCTGCGCCGATCAGCGCGCAGCCGACGAGTGATTTCCAGGTGAACTGCTCGTGCAGGAAGATGAACGCGAGTACCAGCGTGATCACGACACTCAGCTTGTCCACCGGCACGACCTTCGACGCTTCGCCGATCTGCAGCGCCTTGTAATAGCACAGCCACGACGCGCCGGTCGCAAGGCCAGACAGGATCAGAAAAATCCAGCTTTTCGGGCTGATGTCCCGGATGCCGGTCTGCTGGCTGGTCACAAAGACCATGACCCACGCCATCGCGACCACCACGACGGTCCGGACGGCGGTGGCCAGGTTCGACGGCACGCCTTCAATGCCGATTTTCGCGAGAATCGACGTCAGCGCCGCGAACACGGCCGACCCCAGTGCAAACAGAAACCACATCTTCTTCTGTCTCCTTTCACGGGGATTCCGACATGGAAGCCCGGCTGCGCTCCACCAGCCAGATGAATACCGGCAGCATCCCCTCGTCGAGCAGCCGCTCCGGATGCCACTGGGTGGCCAGCACCCGGTCGGACTGTTCATACCCCTCGATGACGCCATCCGGGCTGATTGCATTGAGCACGAATCCCTCCGCCAGTTCGCGCACGGCCTGGTGGTGGGTCGAATTGACGCGCAGCTGCGCCGCGCCGCCAAACAGCGCGGACAGATGTGTTTCGGGCACCACGTCCACCGCATGGCGCGTCTCGAAGTTCTGGTGCGCGATCGTCACTTCAGGGCGGTCGAAAATGTGCTGGTCGTGCGTCCCGCCCATGGCCACGTTTAAGATCTGCGCGCCGCGGCAGATGCCCAGGATCGGCTTGTCGCCCCGCATAAAACGCCGCGCCAGCAGGATCTCCGTCACGTCCCGAGTGCGGGTCGCGCAGACGCATTTTTCATGCGCCGGCTCGTTTAAGAATTCCGGATTGATATCCGCGCCGCCGGCTAGGATCAAGCCGTCAAAGGCCTGATAAATCTGTTCGGCGTCTTCTTCAGTGTACACCTCGCCGGTCAGAAACGCCAGCCCGCCGGCCGCGAGCACCGCGTTCTGATAGGTGGGCGACGGCGAGGCCAGCCCTTCGTTTCCCATCACATAGGATGCCACGGCGATGCGCGGTTTTCGAGTATTTGAGGTGTCCATGGATTCCCCTTTCCGTCCGGCGTTCGCCCATCAGATATCCAGCGCGGCGTAATGGCCCCAGTACACAGCGTTCGTGATTGTCGACACTTTCGCCGCGTCGCCGATCACGCGCACGTAGGGCGCCGTATCCATCAGCGCCTCCACCACGTCGGTGCGGGAGCGCTGCCCCAGCGCGCAGATCACACTCGTGCCGGGCACGAGGACCTGTTCGCCGTCCGCGGTCTCGCACAGGATGCCTTCCTTCGTGACCTCCAGCCCCTTGTATCCGGTGTGCACCGTCGCGTATTTGGCGATTTCCGCGAGCAGCAGCGGCCGGTGGCGCACGTTCGCATCCGGCGCTAAGGCATCGCGCATTTCGACCAGATGCACGCGTTTGCCTTCCTGGCCCAGATGGATCGCGCATTCACAGCCGGCGAGACCGCCGCCGAAAACGACGACGTCGTCGGTTACCTTGTCTTTTTCCTTATAGTAGTTGTTGACGATCACCACGTTGTCGCCCCGAAGGCCCGGAATCGGCGGAACCAGCGGCGCGCTTCCGCAGGCGATGATCAAAGCGTAGGGCGCCTCTTCTGCAACCAGTTCCGGCGTCACTTCCGTGTTCAGGCGGATTTCGGCGCCCGCCTGCCGCGCCAGGCGCTCATAGGTGCCCGTCAGTTCGTACATCTCATGCTTAAAGGGCAGTGCCTGCTCACTCTTTAAAATGCCGCCCAGCTCTGCTTCTTTCTCGCACAGAATCACCTCGTGTCCGCGCCGCGCCGCGGTATAGGCCGCATAGAGGCCGCCCGGTCCGCCGCCGGCGATGAGCACTTTGCGTCTGACCGGCGCCGGTGGAACTTCGACGCCGTCCATCTCCCGGCCGATCAGCGGATTCACCGTGCACCGGCGGGTGGACGTCGCCGCGCGCTCCGCCATGCAGGTAAAGCAACGCAGGCAGCGGACGATGTCTTCCGGCCGGCCCTCCACCACCTTGCGGGGAAGCTCCGGATCCGCCAGCAGCGCCCGGCCCATGTAGACGATATCGGCCTGACCGGAGGCGATGATTTCCTCCATCTGCGCCGGATCGTTTAAACCGCCGATCGTGGCGACCGGCTTCTGTACGTGCGCCTTGACGGCTGCGGCAAGCTTTACGTTGCAGCCATGCTCTGTAAACATGGACGGATGGGTCTGCCCGAAGGTGCGCTGGTAGGTGCCGGCGGACACGTGGATGATGTCCACGTAGGGCTCGATCATCTGCGCGATGCGGATGCCGTCTTCGATATGGTAGCCTTCCGGCACGTATTCGTCGCCGCTCATGCGGAATTCCACCGGGAAGAACGGGCCGACGGCTTCGCGCACGGCGGACAGCACCTCCACGGCAAACCGGCAGCGGTTTTCCAGACTTCCGCCGTACTCGTCCGTGCGGTGGTTGAACATGGGCGACAGGAACTGGTTGATCAGCCAGCCGTGGCCGCCGTGGATCATCAGCATCTCGAAGCCGGCGCGCTTCGCCAGACCGGCCACATGACCGTAGGACGCGGCGATTTCGCCGATCATCTCCTTTGTCAGCGCGCGCACCGCGACGCCGTCGGCGCGGACCGTCTCGGACGGGCCCCACTGGCTTAAGGATTTCTGCTTCGTTTTGTCCGTCATATAGGTGCCGGCAAACATGCCCGAATGGGACAGCTCCAGCGAGGGCATCGCCCCGTGCCGGCGGATCGCATCGGCAGTATATGTGGCGGCTGCCAGCGAATTCAGGATACTTTCGTCGAGGTGATAGGCATGGGAGCCGTCCGTCGCCGGATGCACCATCAGCTCGGACACCGTCACAGCCGCCGCGCCGCCTCTGGCACGAAGTTCATAAAAAGCCGTGGACTTCGGCCCGATGCAGCCGTCGTTGGTGATGTCGGTTCCGCCCATGGGCGCCGAAAACATGCGGTTGCGGAAGGTGGTGCGCCCAATCGTGATGGGGCTGGAAAGATGCGGAAACATACGTGCCATGGAAAGCTCCTCTCTTCGGGAACAGCAGAGCTGTTCGGATCAGCGGGAATGAACGAATTCTTTATTTATTATATAGGAAAACGCAGCCGGATTCTGGCGGAATCCTGCTGCGTTTATTGGAATTCTGATGTGGAAGGGGGGTCAGGCACCCGTTCGGGTTTTGTGGACCGGGTGCCTCACCGCCGTTCCGGTTTTCTTTAGTTGCCGGCTGCCTCGTTCAGTGCTTCCGTAATCTGAAGCGGTCCGAAGCCTTCGATTTCGCTGACGTAGGAATCCCACACCGCGTCATCGGTGATGTCCTGTCTTCCGGTGACGAAATCGCCGAAGGCCTGGGACACGTAAGTGCTGACCTGGTTGTCCACTTCCGACTTGCGGGTCGCAAGCTCCGGATCGATCTGATCGCCGAGCGTACCGAGGGATCCGCTTGAATCGTACATATTCGCCTGATCAATCATGTGCTGATACTGTTCGGAATTTCCGGTATCCATATCCAGCATGATAGACGTGCCGGACAGACGCACCATATTGACCGCGACAGACAGGCCGTCATGTGCGTCAAGTGCCGTCTTGTTCAGGCGGTACTTATAATCGCTGTCATCGTGAAGCACCTCATACACACCGTCCTGCAGGCCGTACTTGTAATACAGCTGCGCGTAATCCTTGTCCTTCACTTCCTCCATCTGCTCATTGGAAAAGCCGCGGTAGCGCAGCAGGCCGCCTTCCACACTGTAGAGATAATCAATCGCCGTAAACAGACTCGGCAGATCCTTCGATTCCGCCTTGTTCGTGAAACCGACCGGTGCGGAGATCAGGGACGTCTCATAGAACTGCATCGGTTCTTTATTCTGGCAGTCGCTGCTGCCGTATACATCGTTGATCGGCTGCGCTGCCATGTAGACACAGATGTCGTCGGTATAGCCGCCCTCCTGCGTATCCATATTGTTCAGAAGCGAGCCCAGCGTGCCGTAGAAGCAGCCGACTTTACCGCCGTAAACGCCCGGTGCGTCGATGTTGAACCACATCGTATCCGACGTGCGCTCCTCAAAGTGCGGGTCAATCCAGCCGTTCGCATACCACTTGGCCATGCACTCCAGATAGGCGCGGCAGTTTTCCTGTGCCAGGCCGTACTGTACCTGTCCGTCTTCGTCAAAATAGTAACCGGCATAGCCGATGCCGCCGCCGAAGCCGGAGGCAAAATCGCCGGTCATGCAGAAGCCGCTGTAGGGCAGCTGGAAGCAATAGCCGTCCTCAATGCCCTCTTCCTCAAGCGCGGTCTTGAAGATGTCCATCATCCACTCCCAGTCCGAAATATAGACCGGATCCTCGTTGCCGCTCGGGAAAACCACGTTATCCGTCCACTCGGACTTGTCCGCATTCCATCCGCCGGTGAAAGCCTTGCCGTCCTTGTCTTTGCCGTACTTGACAATCCAGTCGCGGCGGTACATATAGCCGCCCCAGGCATCTTCCGCGGTATCCGCCACGCAGTACAGGGACACGAAACGGCGCTCACCTCCGATATCGACCGTCACCTGGGATTTGTAGGTCGGATGCTCGTCCAGCCATGCCATGTAGTTTGGCATGTACTTCTCCACATAATCCGTAATGTCAATCAGAATGCCGTTCTCGTACATGGTCAGCGCACTGTCCGACGCATAGGCCAGGGCGATGACTTCCGGATACTCTCCGGTGGCGATCAGCGTATTCATGTAGTTCTGCTCGCCGCCTTCCGCCGGCCATTCGAAGTCGATGGAAATCTGATGCCCGACACCGTCGCCGTCCGCATCCCATTCTTTTTCCAGCCAGTAGTTGACACCCGGGTTCTCGTCATAATCCGAATAGTATTCCGACTGCACGGAGCCGAAAATCACCCAGCCGAATTCGCGGTCCGCATCCGTGTACGGATCGTCCGCCGCCGGCTGCGTCTGCGTGTCGGCAGAGGCGGTGTCCTCCTTCGTTTCCGCGGTCTGCGTCTCCCCGGCCCCGACGACCGGCCCCTCCTTGGGTTCATCCGTGCCGCTGTTTGACGGGCCTCCACACCCGGTCAGCAGCATCTGGACGGAAAGCACACCGGCCATCGCCAGTCCGAGCAGCATTCTGTTTTTGTTCCTCATGATTCCCTCCTTCTGTTACAGAACTACAATGTATACGTCCCCGCTTCCAGGATCTGCTCCGCACGGCCCGGCAGACTTACGGCCGCGGTCGTGTTTGCCGGTATGGCAATCCGGTACGCATAGCCGTCCTCCGTCTTTTCCCAGGCGCACCGCACGTCTCCGAACGTGCTCTTCCAGCACAGATCGGCATGCGTAAAGTGTCCGCCCGGCCGCGGCGCGATCCGGAACCGGTTCTCGCCGTCTACAGAAATGCCGCACATCACGGAAAAGACCCATTCCAGCACGGCACCCTTGGAATAGTGATCCAGGGAAGCGACCGCGCCCACCGGATCGTCCGTCGCCGTGCCGGTCCAGTCCTCCCAGATCGTCGTCGCGCCGGCCTTCGGCATAAACAGCCAGCCGGGATTCTCCTCGTTTTCGAGCATCCGGTAGGCGTCCTTCGGATCGATTTCCGACAGAACATAAAGGATCAGCGGCGTCGACAGGAAGCCCGTGCCGACACGCCAGCCGTAATTCTCGCAGGCCTTGATCAGGCGTTTCTTCGCGTAGCGGGTTTCCTTCTCGTCCAGCAGATCGAAGTACAGCGGACGCACCAGCTTCGCCATGCGGTCCGTATCCAGGGTGTACCCCTTGACCTTGACCAGATCCTGGTACGCCTCGCGGACATTCGCCGCCGTTTTCCGGTATTCTTCGGCGTCCGCTTCCTTTCCCAGAAGATCCGCGACCTGCGCCATCACGTCCATCACCGCAATGGTATAGGCTGTCGATTCCTCCGGATGCGGGGCAACGGCGTCGGTCCAGACGGTGCGGTGCACGTCGGAGGGCTCGAGCCACTCCCCGTATGACTGGCCGGTATTGACCAGATAGTTCCGTTTTTTGAGATCCATCGCGACCCGGGGCGCGAACAGGCCGGTTTTTCCGATCCGGCTCTTCATAAACGCCGCGTAGCGCGCCATGGCGTCATAGTTGTCTTTCAGGAATCGCTCGTCCCGGGTGATCCGGTACATCTGCCAGGGAATGAAGACGCCGGCGTCCGCCCAGCCCACCGAACCGTTCATCGGTGCCATGTACGGATCCGTTCCGCCCTCGGGGGCGATTTGCGGGAAACGCCCTTTTTTGTCCGCCGCCTGCCAGTCGGTCAGGTCGCGCATGTATTTGCGGGCGAAGGGCATATAGTCCGTCAGGTATGCCGCCGTGCGGCAGAAAATCTGCGCGTCCCCGGTCCAGCCGTGGCGCTCCCGGGTGGGACAGTCCGTCGGGATGTCCGCGTGATTGTTGAACAGGGACCAGCGGGTGCAGTCTACGAAACGGTTCAGCAGCTCGTTGGAGGAATCAAACGAAAGCGTTTCTTCCAGATCCGAGCTCACCGGGATGGCCGTAAAATCCTCCGGCTTCCATTCGACATCCGTCTCGAGCAGCGCATACTGATAGCCGAATATGGCAAAGCGCATGCGGTAGTCGTTTTTACCCTCTTTGCAGATGTATTCGATCTGCTGCAGCGGAGAGGTGCCGTGACTGTCCACGCACTGGATATTCTTCTGTGTGAATTCGCCGGCGGCGTCCAGTGCCTCTCCAAACCGCAGAAACACACGCTGTCCGGCATGCGCCTCGATCGAGAACGCAAACTGGCCCGCGATGTTCTGTCCAAAATCGAGCACCGTTTTTCCGGCGGGCGTGGTGATCACGGCCGGGTGCAGGCCTTCTTTCGAAACCACCGGGACATTGCCGGAGGCCGTCGGTACGACCGGATGCGCCGTCAGCCGCGCATGACCGGCAAAGGAGGGTTCCCGACCGGCCTCCGCAATCTCTCCGTCCTTGTTATCCGCAAACCGCACCGGTCCGTCATTGCTCCAGCAGAAGCTTTCGTCAGAAGCAATCACCTGCCGTCTGCCGTCCTTATAATCCACCTCCAGCTGCGCAAGCAGCTTTGTCTGCGTGCCGTAGGCGCACTTGAGCCCGTGGGCGCCCACGCTGCCCCGGTACCAGCCGTCCGCCAGATCCGCCGTCAGGCAATGGGTTCCCTCCGTCAGCTGCGGCGTCACGTCATAGGTCTGATACTGGACGCGCCAGCGGTAGTCCGTATATCCCGGCGCCATCACGAAATCGCCGATCCGTCCGCCGTCGATGGCCGCTTCGTACAGACCGCACGCCGTGATGTACAGACGGGCGCGGCGCACCTCGCCGTCGATCTCGAATTCCTTCCGGAAACTGTCCACCGGATAGCGCATCTTTTTCTGCGGCGGATAATCGCCGCTGATCCAGTAGGCGCTCCAGTCCTCCGGCTGCAGCAGACCCATTTCAAACCAGGATTCTGTCCGGGGACCCGAGACGCCGTCTTCATCCCACAGGCGCACCGTCCAGGTCATCCGCTCGCGGCTTGCAAGGGGCCGGCCGGCATAATCGGCAGCCATGGAACCGCTCTCCACCCGGCCGCTGTCCCAGGCCGTCTGTCCCTTTTCATCGGTGCAGATCACCTGATAAGCCGTCTGGCGGATGCCCTCCGCGGCGTTCCACATCAGCCGCGGCGCCGGGCTGTCGATGCCCAGGGGCGTATTCAGATATTCCGTACGCAGACGAATCGCTTTCATAGCGTTTTCCTTTCAGATCATTTTGACAGATTCTGTAAATCGATAATCCCATAATATCCCGTCAGCCGTTCTTTCGATTGCAGATCTGTCAGAAGATTGGTATGATTGTACTGCATTAAACAGGAGGGCTTTCCCATGATCCGCACCGAAGAAAACATCGTCTATCTGGCAAAAACGCTTGCGCATCTTTCCGGTGTGCCGGTCCGCGTCTACCGCAATACACAGAAAACCCATTTCTTCTCCACGATGGCGCTGCCGGTGGACCCCATTCTGCCCTGGGAAGAGACGATCCTACAGGCCACGGAGCATGTCAGCTCCTACTTCACGACGGATTTCGACTGCTACGGTATCGTCTGCTGCGACGAATGGCATCTGGTCACGGGACCGACCCGGGAAACGCCGCGCTCCGAAAGCGAACTGCGCACGCTGGCTTTCGCGCTGTCGGTCCCGGAGATCGACCTGGAGCTCTTCCTGCTGGGCATGCACTATATCACCCCGATGCCGACCGCCTCCATGCTGGAGAGGCTTTGCAGCATCAATTTCGCGCTTCATCCGGGAGAAAAACTGACTCTGGCCGATCTGACCATCCATGAGGAAGAGCAGGAAGCGCTGTTCCGTGAGCTGACCGGCAAAGAAATGAAGGCGCAGGAGTTTCTGCCGATCTGGGATGATGACGGGAACTACCGCCGGCCGGCGCACAACACGATCAGCGTCGAGAACGAGCTGATGGACATCGTGACCCACGGGGATCTGCCGCGGCTGCAGAGCTGGATGAAAGACGTACCGCCGGTCCGTCCCGGCGTAACCGCCCCCGACCCGCTGCGGCAGGCAAAAAACATGCTGATCGTAACGACGACACTGGTTTCCCGGGCAGCCATCCGCGGCGGGATGCCGACAGAAGCCGCTCTCTCGCTTTCGGACGCGTATATTTCAAAATGCGAACAGTTCCAGACGGTGGACCGTGTTACCAACCTGATGATGCACATGGTCGAGGATTACACCGAACGCGTCTGGCGCATCACCGCCGGCGAAAACGTCTCCGATCTGGTCAAGGGTGTCTCCAATTACATCCTGCAGCATCTGTCCGACGCCATCCGCACGGAGCAGATCGCCGATGCGCTCTATGTCAGCCGCGGCCATCTCTCCACGTCTTTTAAGGAAGAAACCGGCATCAATCTGTCCGACTTCATTCATCAGAAAAAGATCGAAGAAGCCAAGCGGCTCCTGAAATACACCGACCGGTCCCTGACGGACATCAGCAGCTACCTGGGCTATTCGTCCCAGAGTCACTTCTCCCGGACCTTCCGGATAATTGCCGGCTGCTCGCCGAAGGAATACCGCAAATAGGAAGCGTGCCGGCCGCATCCGGATAAAATCCGGCACAAATCTGCAACAGCAAATACAATTATGCAATTATTCACCGGCGGATTCATGTATGATAAGCATCGGCGGGACGTTCCCGCCGGTGCTTTCTTTATGTCCATCGCTTTTCATGACACACAGAAGGAGTGATTTATGAAAAAACGCCCGTTTCTTGCCCTGCTGCTTTCGATGACGCTTGCCGCCGGTCTGCTCGCCGGCTGCGGCGGGACAGAAAGCAGCTCCCCGGCCCCGGTTTCCGAAACCGCGGAAAGCGAAACTGCCGCCGCGGAACCCTCTGCCGAGGCCGCGGATGACGCCGATCCGGCCCCGGCTTCCGATCCCGCGGATGATGCGACGCCGGCGGAACCGGAAGAACCCGCTTTTATTCCGGAAGACCGCTCCGCGGACGTGCCGGTGGAAGCCGGCCAGGCCGCCCTGGTCTTTGAACCCAACTATGAAGGCGCCGAGGCGGTCGAGCCGATGATCGTCGAGGCGGGCACGGTCGTTTCCAAAGACGACGTGCCGGCCGTCACCCGCGAAGGATACCGCTTCGCCGGCTGGTTTACCGATTACGATCCCGCCGTCAAAGACGGCGTCGCCGAGGGGGAATGGCTTTTCGGCGAGAAATACCTCTACGTTTACGGCGAGATCCCGGCAGACGAAGTCACGTCCATGCCCGTGGAAGAAAGCATGACGCTCTACGCCCGCTGGGTGAAGGAAACGCCGGTCTCTTCCGCCGAGGATCTGGCCTCCATCGCCGACGATCTCTCCGGCTGGTATGTGCTGGAAGAAGACATCGATCTTTCGGATTACGGCACCTGGACGCCGCTGGGACGCTGGCTGCCGGATTACGAGTCCGCCAATGACAACTGGTGGAAAGAGGCCTTCCGCGGTGTGCTCGACGGAAACGGCCACACGATTTCCGGTCTGACGCTTTCCATCGATGAGGGTGACGCCTTCGGCTACACCGGCCTGTTCGGTGCCATCAACGGCGCCGAGATCCGCGATCTGACCCTTTCCGATTACCGCATTGACATTCAATCCAACCGCGGTGTGAATGCCGCTCCCCTGGCGGGCTTCGCCCAGAGCTGGAACACGACGGTTGAAAATGTAACGACAAACGGCAGCATCGATGCCGCCATCGCCACCGATCAAGACGGCGTGACCTTCACCTCCCTCACCGGCCTGATCGGCGCCGGTTGGGCAGGCAACTACATCAACTGTGACGTTTCCGGCGATCTGACCTTCGACGTCACGGTCAAAGACGGCTCCGAGATCAACATTGGCGGCATCAACGGCGAAGGCTACGCCCTTTCCGACGGCTGCGCCAGCCATCTGGATATGAAGGGCTCGGTCCGCTCCCGCGGCGAGGCGGCCGAAGGCGCCGGCTCCCACACCGATCTGTACATCGGCGGCATTCAGGGCGGTGCGACGAACGTGAAAAACTGCGTCGCCGACGGCAGCATCGACGTTTCCATGGAAAAACCGGGTGCGGGTGCGCGCCTGTACGTGGGCGGCATTGTCGGTCAGGAGCGCTACAGCAATATCGAAGACTGCCTGGCCACCGTGGACATCCGCGTGTCCGGCGCGGACAACGTGTTCTACGGCGGTATCGTGGGTGCCTGGAATGACAGCACCTACGGCTCCATCGGCTTCTTCTCCGGCATTACCACCTACGAAATTGCCCGCTGCCTGGCGGCAAATACCGTGTCCCTCGAGGAGATCAAAGGGACCCTGACCGCCGGCGCCATCGTCTCCTCCGTGCCCGCGCAGCTGGAAATCCGCTTCTCCGACGACATGGATCCGATGATGACCATCCCCGGCGTGCAGCGGGTATCGCAATGCACAGCACTGGACATCGGTCTGGACTGGAACGATCTGGAAGCGGCCGACGGCAGCGCCTATGCGGCGGACGGATCCATTCCGGAAGACGCGCCGAAAGCGGTCCATCTGTACACGGATCGTTCGGAAATGGAAGGAACCGCTCTGGAGGAGGTTTTAGGCAGCGGATGGACGTTTGCAGACGACGCTCTGCCGATGCCGCAGTAAATTGCCCTCTGACCTGAATACATCAAAAGCATCCGCCGAAGTCTTTCCAGCGGATGCTTTTTTCTTTATAATAGATTATTGTATCAGAAACGCCTGGCACCCTCTTTCACAGGGGTTCGGCAGGCTCGTTTACAGCAATCGACAGGTAATCACATTGGAAACACATAACGAAATGATCCTTGACCTGGCCGAGGAAATCGGCTGCCGTCTGGCCGTCTGCGGCGCGGAAATCTACCGTGTGGAAGAAAGCGTCGCGCGCATTCTTGAAGCCTACGGCATGACCGCGGAGGTGTTCGCCATCCCCAACTGTCTGCACATCTGCGCGAATGCCGCGGACGGGCAGACATGGACGCGCATGAAGCGCATCCCATACATTCAGAATGACCTGGACGGTGTCGAACGCTATGCCAATCTGGGCCGGCGCATCTGTGATGAGAAGCCGGCCGCGGAAACCGCACGGAAATGGTATGCCCAAATACAGTCTTCTGCACGTGTTTATCCCGTCCTCATCTCCATGCTGGGCTATTTCCTTGTGGGCGCCGGGTTCTCTGTCCTGTTTGGCGCCGGCGTCCTTGACGCGCTGTGGGCGGGCCTTTTGTCCATTGCCCTTTTCGGTGTGGACCGCCTCTTTGCCGGCGGACATGCCAATCCGTTCTTCCGGGTGACGATCGATGCCTTTGTACTGTCGCTTCTCGCGCATCTGTTCGCCGGGATCGGCTTCATCTATTCTCCGGAAATTGTCATCATCGGTCCTTTGATGCTGCTGTTCCCGGGACTGCTGTTTACCAATGCCATGCGGGATATCATTTACGGGGACGTCGTTTCCGGCTCCAACCGTCTGGTACAGGTGCTGCTGACCGCCGCGGCCATCGCGATCGGTACGGCTGCCGGCCTGCGTGTGGCAGCCCTGGTGATTTCCTGGCCGGCAAACATCAGCACGCCCCTGTCCGTCACCGCGCGGCTGTTTGCATGCTTTCTTGCCTGCATCGGCTGCAGCCTGTTCTTTAACATCCACGGCAAAGGCCTGTGGCTGTGTGTTTTTACCGGCACACTGGCCTACGCCGTTTACGCCCTGTGCGCCTTAGCGGGGCTTCGGGAAATCTTCTGCTACCTGCTCGGCGCCCTGACCGCTTCTGTCTGTGCGGAACTCTTAGCGCGCGTGCGCAAGTATCCGGCCATCTCGTATCTGGTGATCGGCATCATGCCCCTCATCCCCGGCGCGGGCATCTACTACACCATGAACTATGCCCTGGCCGAAGACATGGACGGCTTCCTGCACCAGGGACTGAAAACCGCCGCCATCGCCGGTGTGATCGCCGTCGCGATCCTGCTGGTGTCCTCCATCGTAAGGCATCTGATCCATCACCGCCGGAAGGCAAGCTGATCCTGGATCTCGGCAAAATCGATCACCAGATCCCCGTCGTAAATCGCGACGGGGATCTGTTCGTCAAACCCGTAGATGGTCATCTCGCCCTCTCCTGTCCAATTGTAAACAACCACTTTCTCCTTGCGCGGATCCACCATCCAGTACTCCCGGACACCGGCGCGCTGATACTTCCAGAGTTTATGGGACATGTCCCTCTTCTGCGTGGACGGCGACAGAACCTCTGCCACGAAATCCGGCGCCAGGTAAGCACGCTTTTCATCCAGCTGATCCGGATTGCAGTAGACCACCACATCCGGCTGAAGCATGTTATCCACCAGCTCCGGCGGGGTCCCCTTGGGCTGATCCAGCTGGACGTCGAGAGGGGCAATCATCGGCCGGCATTTTCCTTTTTTCTTTCCAACATATCGGCGAAGCTGATACCATATTTCCGCTGTAAGAATCTGATGCACCGACGTGGGCGCTGCCATATCGTACAGCCGCCCGTCAATCAGCTCCATGCGGCGGTCCTCCGGGACTGCTTCATAATCCACCAGCGTGCAGTTCGTCTTATCCGTCAGGCGGACAGCCTGGTAAGGAAGGGATGCCTCCCGCACAAGAAAATAGTCCACCGGCTTCCCATCCATGTAATCCGCAATGTGTTTTTCGCCGCTGCCGGTAAATGTCACCAGCCGCTCCTGTTCGTCGATAAACGCACTCCGCAACGGCTGCGGCAGCGCCTCCCTCCGGCGCGTCAGCTCCCGCCGGGCGGCATCATCCAGTCCGAACGGCTCCTCCAGCACCCGGCGGATGGCATCAACCGTGCGGTTTCTGGGATTCTCCGTAACATGGCAGAAGATTTTCTGCACCGTGCTTAAAGGAACGCCGGAACGCTTCGCAATCTCGACGTAACTCATGCCCGTTTTCCCACGCAGCGCGATCAGCCGCTCCACTTCCGCTTTATTTGACATATTCCGCTCCTTTCCGCAAGTGCTTTTAGTCTTTCCAAATCGCAAGAATAACTCCGGATCTTTCCGTTGCTTATTTCCATTATAATTTGTTAAGGAAAGATTTACAACCGTTTTGATAAGAATCGGATTTGTCACATAAGAAAAGATCCGGGCAGGCTGCCTCGAATCTTTTCTTCACAGTATGTTTCCGCGTGCATGAATGCACGCCGGCAGGCCGGCTTTTGCACGCACTCGCTTTCATTTCCGGCAATGTGCAATTTCAATAGTTTCCGCGTGCATGAATGCACGCCGGAAATCCATATCGCCTCAAATCAAAAATCTTACGCCTCCAGGATCACTTCCTGCCGCAGCAGCTCCCCGCGCAGTTCTTCATAGGGCAATGCACGGCTGTCACAGTCCTTCGCGGCGCACAGCGCGGCGGCCGCGCCGGCGCCCTGTCCCATCAGCATGCAGCCGACGGTGTTGCGGGTGGACATGTGGGCCTTGTACTCTTCGGTCACGCAGCGGCCGGCGATGAACAGGTTGTCCAGGCCCTGCGGCAGCAGCATCCGGTACGGGAAGCCGTAGAAGCCAGGGGCTTCGGTGAGGATATCGTCGCCCGCCTTGGTCGACAGATCATGAAAGGCATAAAGGCCGATCTCGTCCGCAAAACGCGCCGCGTGGTGGATTTCATCCTGGGAAATGGAATAGTCGCATTTCGTGATGTAGGAAATCCGCACGCCCAGCTGCACGGAGGCCCAGGCCAGATAGGCCTGCTCAAAGCCGGGAAGCGTCGTTTTCAGGTCGTCGATGATGTGCACCAGCCGCGCGCGCATGCGCATTTCCGCCGCGGACAGCTCGTCCGGGTCAGTGCCGTCGATGATCTCGCCGCGGGACAGATTGACGTAGGTCGCCTCGCCCGGATGATTGGACTGAACGGTCAGGAACGGAATCCCCTTTAGGGATTCCATCTTCCCGCACTTCTCCGGGTCGGCCATCAGCGCCAGGATATACTGGTCGCAGGAAAGAGCCTTTCCCTCGCCGTCCGCGTGCGCCATCTTGTGAAATACGGTGGGATTCTCCTGTAAGGCGCGCTCGAAATCGATGCCGCCGATGCCGAACACCATGCCCGTGGCGCATTCCTTTCCGCGGGTCATGTCGATCTGCTTTGCGCCGGCTTTCCGCGCCAGATCGCCGTCGCCGGTGGTGTCGATATACGTTTTCGCCTGATAGGCGCGGCGGCCTGCACGGGTCTGCACGATCACGGTGCTGATCCTGCCGTCTTCCGCGATCACCTCGGAGATCATGGCGTTTAACAGCACGTGTACGCCGGCTTCCGTCAGCATCTCGCTGATGACGCCTTTGTAGATTTCATGCTCTGCCACGACGCGGTAGGTATTGTTCTGCAGGCTTCCGGGCGTCGGCGTGAAAACCGTCGCGCCGCCGATGTTCTGCAGCCGCGTAATCAGCTCATAGGGCAGGCCGCCCACCACGCGGACGGCTTTCGCGGGATCTTCATTCTGCGAATAGTAGCTGCTGACGCCGATGCCGCCGTTCGTCAGCGTGCCGCCGGGCACCGGCAGCTTTTCAATCAGGGTGACGTCCGCCCCGGCACGCGCAGCTGCGATCGCAGCGATGCATCCGGCGGTTCCCGCGCCGGCCACCAGCACGTCCGTTTCCGTCAGGGGAATCTGTTTTGCCGGTTCCTCAAACCACTTTTCCGTTTCCATGGGCAGTCTCCTTCCGATGCTGTTTCGGGTACTTTCTTTACAAGTATAGAGAATCCGCGCCAAACCCGTTAGTCCCGGAATTCACTTCCTGTGCACCGATTCGCCACAAATAAAAACGCCCGGAAAACAGGGATCCTGTCTTCCGGGCATTGTTTGTTTGTCAAGGCATTGCCATCATCATTTGATGATGCTCTCCAGCCAGCTTTCCGGCTTTTCAAAGCCCAGCAGCTTCACGACGGTGGCCGCCACGTTGGCCAGGCCGAAATCGTCGCCTTCCTTCACCTCGGTGCCCTCCGGTCCGTTGAACACGGCGAAGGGAACGCGGGCCAGCGAATGAGAGGTCTTCGGCTTCGGCGTGCCGTCCGGATTCGTGCCCTTGTCGTACATCTCATCGGAGTTGCCGTGATCGGCGGTGACAAGCAGGGTGTAATCCATCTTCAGGCAGGCATCCATGACGCGGCGCAGGTTCAGGTCCACGGATTCGACGCCGATGATCGTGGCTTCATAGTTGCCGGTGTGGCCGACCATGTCGCCGTTGGGATAATTGCAGCGGATGAACTGGTACTCGCCGGATTCGATGGCGGCGACGATCTTCTCCGTCACCTCGGTGGCCTTCATCCAGGGCTTCTGGTCAAAGGGGATCACGTCCGACGGCACTTCTTCCCAGGTTTCCAGCTCGTCCGAGAACTTCTCGGAGCGGTTGCCGTTCCAGAAGTAGGTCACATGGCCGTATTTCTGGGTCTCGGAGCAGGCGTAGCTCTTGACGCCCTTCTCCACAAGATATTCGCTCATCGTGTTCTCAATGTGCGGCGGAGCGACGAGGAAGTTGTCCGGCAGCTTTAAGTCGCCGTCGTACTGCAGCATGCCGCAGTAGAACACGTTCGGTTTCTTCGGCATATCGAAGGCATCGAAGCCGCGGTTCATGTAATCGAAGGCCTTGGAGATCTCCACCGCGCGGTCGCCGCGGAAGTTGAACAGGATCACCGCGTCGCCGTCGTCGATCGGGCCGGCCGGAACGCCGTCCTTGCCGACCACGAACCCGGGCAGGTACTGATCCGTATAGCCGCCTTCGGCGCGCAGCGCTTCGATGGCTTCCTTCGCGCTCGCGTACATCGGGCCGTCGCCCATCACATGGATGTGCCAGCCGCGCTCCACCATGCTCCAGTCCGCCTCATAGCGGTCCATCGTGATGGTCATGCGGCCGCCGCCGGAGGCGATGCAGGCGTGGAACGTATCGTCGTTTAAGCCCGCCAGAACCTCTTCCAGCTGGTCGACATACTGCAGGGCGCTGGTTTCCGGAACGTCGCGGCCGTCTAAGAGGATGTGCACGCGGGCTTCCTTCACGCCTTCCTTCTTCGCCTGGTTCAGCATGGCGATCAGGTGGGAAATGTTGGAGTGGACGTTACCGTCGGACAGCAGGCCGATGAAGTTCATCTTGCCGTTGTTTTCCGCGACGAAGGCCACCGCCTTCTTCCAGGTTTCGCTCTCATAGATCTTGCCGGATTCGATGCTCTCGTTGACGAGCTTCGCGCCCTGGGAATAGATCTGTCCGCAGCCGAGGGCGTTGTGGCCGACCTCGGAATTGCCCATATCGTCGTCGGAAGGAAGACCGACCGCGACGCCGCTGGCCTTGATGGTCGTGTGGGGCCATTTCGTCATCAGCTCGTCGATCTGCGGCTTGTAGGCATGCATCACGGCATTGCCCATGTCCTTGTCGGTCCAGCCCACGCCATCCATTACGACTAATACTACCGGTTTGCTCATAAATTTCCTCCTGTCACAGGCCGGAAGACGGTTTCCGCCCGGCTGCTGTACACTGTGTATGATCATGAAAAACCGGGAAAGGGACCGCCCCCCGTCCGGTTAAAACGCTGTATATATTTTAATATGAATGCCGCAAAATGTCATCGGTTTTCTTTCGGAAACCGCCTTTTTTAATCCGAAATGTCGACGTCGTGCACGATTTCCAGCCGGTAGTCCGGATAGGCTTCCTGCACCTCGCGGCGGATGGTCTGCATGCTCTCGGCCGGATCCGCGTCGAAGCTGACGACCACGTCAAAGCGCATCACCTTTTCTTTGGTATCCGCGTAAAAGCCGTGCAGCTGCAGCGCCCAGTCATGGCGAAGCACAATCTCCTGCACCGTGTTGCGGACCGCGGCCGCCTCGTCGTCCTTCGTGTTGTAGGAATAGACACCGACGCCGGTTAAGATCACGCCGGTCTCGCGGAACACCTTCTCCTCCACGCGCCGGGTCAGGCGGTCGACGTCCTCGACCGTCATCGTATCCGGCAGTTCCAGGTGCACGGAGGCATAATCCCGATTTGGCCCGTAGTTGTTCAGAATCAGGTCATAGGCGCCGCGCACGTCGGGCTCCTCCGTCAGAAGGCGCCGGATCGCCTGCGTCGTTTCCGCGTCCGCCCGCCGGCCGAGGATGTCGCTGACCGTGTCGCTCATCATTTCGATGCCGGACTTGATGATGATGCCGGAAATAACAACGCCCACCCACGCTTCAAGCGAGATGCCGGTCGCCAGGAACAGCACGGCGCACGCGAGCACCGATGCCGAGAGGATCGCGTCAAACGAGGCGTCCTGTCCGGATGCGGTCAGGGCCTGGGAATTCGCTTTCTTTCCCTGCGCTTTGACATAGCGGCCGAGCAGGATCTTCACGACGACCGCGGAAGCGATGATTACCAGGGATACAGCGGAATAGTCCGGCGTTTCGGGATGAATGATCTTTTTTACGGACTCCACCAGGGAGGTAATGCCGGCATACAGCACCAGCGCCGCGACGATCATCGCGCTTAGATACTCCACTCTTCCGTGGCCGAGCGGGTGCTTTTTGTCCGGCTTTTTATTGGCCAGCCGCGTGCCGATAATCGTGATCACCGAAGACAGCGCGTCGGACAGGTTGTTCACCGCGTCGAGGACGACGGCAATGGAATGGGACAGCAGGCCGACCGCTGCTTTAAAGGCCGCGAGGAAAACGTTGGCAATGATGCCGATGATGCTGGTGCGCACGATCAGCTGATCGCGGGATGTAACTTTATCTTCCATAGTGCTTTATCCTTCTCCTGAAACGTTCTCAAAAAAGGAACCTTTCTCATTTTAACGGTTTGTCCCATATACAGCAAGTGCAGCAGGATTCCCTGCTGCACTTGTCTAACGGTCTATGAAAGATCGGCTTTTCCGGCCGTTTTCACCTGTCTCTGTTACAGCGCCAGTTCCGCCGCCTGAAGCACCGCTTCATCTGAACTCGGGCCGGTCAGGAAACGATAGGTGGTCTTTTCCAGCACCCAGCTGCGGTCTGCAGGATTGTAATACTTCAGTTCTTCTTCCGGAATGTCGATGACAACCGTCTTCGTCTCGCCGGCGGCCAGCGCGGTGCGCGCGAAGCCCTTCAGCTCCTTGACGTGGCGTTCCACCGCCGACTTCGGCACGCTGACGTACACTTCCGTAATCTCGGTGCCGTCCACGGAGCCCGTGTTGGTCACGTCTACGGTGACACGCACGCCGTCCGCGGTCTTCTCGACGGCCGGTGTTCCATACGCAAAGGTCGTATAGCTTAAGCCGTATCCGAAGGGATAGGCGGCCTTATTGCCTTCGTGGTCCAGCTTGCGGTAGCCGTGATAATAATCATACCAGACGTCGTCGGCGTTGAAGAAGTCCACCTCGGGCAGGTGCTTCTCATCCGTCGGAATCGTAAACGGCAGTTTGCCGGAGGGATTCACGTCGCCGAACAGCACGTCCGCCAGCGTATGGCCGCCTTCCATGCCCGCGTACCAGCTGATCAGGATGCCGGGAACGCAGTCGTCCCATTCCTTCGTCATCAGCATGCTGCCGCAGACCAGGGAAACCACCGTCTTCGGGTTGACCTGAGCGGCCTCCTTGATCGCCGCGATCTCAGCCGGGCGAAGGGACAGGCTCTTGCGGTCGCCGCCCACAGCAACGCCTTCGGCAGACGTGTAGGATCCGGCTGCTTTGTCCGCCGGCACCTTCTGCATCATCTTGCCGATGAAGGGATGGCCGTTGTTGATGAAGCCCTGACCCATGATCGCCACCGGGTTGAGCTCCTTATCCGGCATGACGAATTCGCCTTCGTCGTTGTAGTCGTTTCCGGCGATGACGATAACCGCGTCCGCGTCCTTTGCCTGCGTGCGGATCTGTTCCAGATCCCGCTCGTCCAGATGGACGATTTCCGTGCCGGCGCCCAGTTTCTCCTTCAGGCCTTCGAGCGCGGTCACCACATAGGGCGGATAGACGCTGCTGCTGCCGTGGTCGCCGGTATTCGGCTGATCCGCCAGATGACCGATCACCACAACCTTCTTTACTTCTTTTGCCAGTGGAAGGACGCCGCCCTCATTCTTGAGCAGGACCATGGACTCTTCCGCGGCGCGGCGAGCCAGATCCGTATGCTTCTTGCAGGCGATCACGGATTTGTCGTAGGTTTCCGGATCCGGGCTGTTCTGGAACGCCATGGACGTCTTTAAGACGCGCAGCAGCGCCTGATCCAGCACTTCCTCCTTCAGGCGGCCGCTCTCCACGGCCTGTACAAGTTCCAGACCGAAGTGGCAGGGAAGGGGCATCTCCATATCCATGCCGGCTTCAATGGCTTTCGCACCATCGCGCAGCGCGAAGATGAAGTCGGTGATGGTGAAGCCTTCAAACCCCCAGTCGTCACGAAGGATCGTGGTCAGAAGCTCTTTCGATTCGGATGCCTGATCCTTGCGGAAGCGGTTGTAGGAACCCATCAAGGAAGCACAGTGCGCCTTGGTGACACACTTCTTAAAGTGCGGCAGATACACTTCGTGCAGCGTGCGCTCGTCGCAGTCCACGCTGACGTGGAACCGAAGGTTTTCCATGTTGTTGACCGCGTAGTGCTTCGCGCAGGCCATCACGTTGTGCTTCTGCACCGCGTCCGCCAGCTGGGAACCCATCTCGCCCACCAGGAACGGATCCTCGCCGTAGGATTCCTGCGCACGGCCGCCGGCCGGATGCATCAGCAGGTTGATGCAGACGCCCGCAAAGTAATTGGCGCCCTGGGCGCGCGCTTCGCGGCCGATGGCCTCGCCGATTTCATGCTCCAGTTCGCGGTCAAAGGAAGCTGCGCGGGCCATGGAAACCGGGAAGCAGGTGGAATTGCCCATAACGACGCCGCGGGGACCGTCGGTAAAGGCCACAGCCGGCTTTAACCCCAGGCGCTTGTTGCCGTGCGACTCGATCGGCACCGGATTGTAGGTGCGCTTATATTTCATGGAATCGCGCATCATCTGCCAGTCGCCGCTTAAATACATAGCCTTCTCTTTTAAATCCATCTTTGAAATCAGCACCTTCGCGGCGGATTCCAGCTGCTCGTCCGTGAATTTGCATTCTTTGTTGAACATTGCATCCCCTTTCTGCTCTGATAACTTAACAGACGCATGACGTAACAAGCGAGTAACATAACAGGCGCATGATATGGCAGGCGTGCTGTGTGCCCGTGCACATGCTGTATATAGAATACCACGTCTTCTTCCAATGCGCAAGTCCGGCTTTTGCGGGATTCTCCTGTCACACCCGGATCATATCCGTCGCGTCAAAGCAGATTTCCACCCGGTGATTCTCCATCGTCCACGGCAGCCGAATCCGGACGCTTTTTTTCGACGCGCTGTAATACCATGCGCATGCGGCCGTTTCATATTCCGGCCGATACAGATGATGGGGGACTTCGTCCCCGTCCGCCGTCACCGCGACCGGTGCGCGTTCCGGCGAAAGCAGTTCGATCTCCATCTGCCGGACCGCAGAAGAAAAGGTTCCTGTTTTTTCGAATTCCAGTACGGTCCGCGTGCCGCCGGCCAGGGTCAGTTTTACGCGGCAGTACCGGCCGGTCTCATATTCCGTCGTTGTTCCGTCGTCTTCATAATAGACAAACGAGGACACCGCTGCCGCGTCATCTGCGCCCGCTGCCTTCGGGACGCACAGAATCCGAAGCGCGCTCACCGCTTCGCCGGACAGTCGCGCCGGCGCGGTTTCGGCCATCGGAACGATCGCCCCGTCCTTCAGAAACAGAGGAATGATGTCCAGATCCGCCGGAACGCATACAGTCTGCCCGCCGGCATAGGGCCGGTGCGTCCGGAAATCATAAAATACTTGTCCGGCAGGCAGACGAATCTCCTTCTGCCGGGCACCGGGCTCCACCACCGGCGCCGACAGCAGACCGTCACCCACCATGTAATTGACGTCTTCCTGCCAGACCGACGGATCCTCCGGAAACGCGGATACAAAGGCTTCCATGATGGGAAGTCCCGTCTCATGCGCGCGGTACAGCAGCGAATACAGATAGGGGCTTAGGGCGTACCGGAACCGGATGGCGGACGCGATCCGTTCTTTGCTTTGGCTGTACATCCAGGGTTCGGTCACCGTGTTGTCGGAATTGACCGAATGAATGGAAAAGCGAGGCTGGAAAATGCCCTGCTGCACCCAGCGGACCAGCAGCTCCTCGTCCGGTGCCGGCCCGGCAAAGCCGCCGATGTCACAGCCCTCGTTCGCCACGCCGGACAGCCCCATCCCGAGGATCGTGGCGATGTTGTACTTCAGGCTGTCCCATCCGGTCCGGTTGTCGCCGGCCCACACCTGCGCATAGCGCTGAATGCCGGAAAAACCGCTGCGGCAGACCACGAACGGACGGCGGTCCGGCTTCTCCTCGCACAGGGCTTCACACGCCGTCATACACATCAGATTGCTCATAACGGATTTCGACTCGCCGACGGTTCCGCCCAGCCCCTCCAAGGATACCCTCGCGTCCAGATCCGTCAGCCCGTCGTACTCACAGTTGTCATTCCAGATCGAATCCGCGCCATAGGAAAGCAGGTGTGTTTTGATGTATTCCTTCCACCGGCGGCGGTTCGCCTCGGACGTAAAGTCGACGTACGCGCCCGGCCCGCCCCACCAGAGGCCTTCCGCCGGTTCGTCATCCGTCTCGTTCTTTATGAACAGCCCGGACGCCTTCATTTCCGGATACAGCGGGTGAACCAGGAGCATACCCGGCTTGATGTTCGGCGAAACAAGGATCCTCCGTTCGCGCATGGCGGCAAAGAAGGCGGCCGGATTTGGAAAGCGTTTCGAATTCCATGTGAATGTGCACCGCTTTTCTCCCGCGGCGGTATCCACCTCGCAGTAGCCGGAGGAAAGCATGAAGCCGTCCATCGGCACACCTTCCGCTTCCGCGTGGTCCGCAAAGGAAAGGATGGCTTCGTCCGCGTGTTCCGGCAGCTGCGGATAATACATGGAGCTGCCCAGATACCCCAGCGCCGCCTTCGGCAGCAGCGTGCTCTTTCCGGTCAGATCCGTGTAGCGTTCGATGACGTCGCGCACCCGCGGACCGCGGATCAGAAACAGGTCGATGTCGCCGCCGTCCGTCCGGTACGCCGTATGATGCTTCACATAGTTGCTGTGGCTGCGGCCCAGATCGAATTCGCTCTCCCAGGTGTTGTGATAGAAGCAGCCCGCGGCCATGCCGGTTTTTTCATGAACGCGGATATAGAACGGGATGTGCTTGTACAGCGGATCCGTCTGCGCCGGATCATAGCCCATGGTGTCGCCGGCGGCGTTTTTCAGAAGACTGCCGCGTTTGTCGAGGCGTCCGGTCCGCTCACCGAAACCATAATAGTGTTCGAATTCTTCCATCGCACTTCGGTGAATGCGGCGGCCGTTGCGGTCGCAGATCCATCCGGCCAGCGGAATGTCCTCGTGCAGCAGGCATCCGCTTTCCCGGTCGTACACACGGATGACAAACGGATCGTGATCCACTTCCACTGTAAGCTTCGCGCCCTCGATCAGAGTACGCGCGTTCGCTGCGTCCTCCGAAAGCGAAAACGGCGCCGGCTCCACGCGGCGGCGCTCCTCCTTCAGCACGTCGTCCATCGCGTCCTCCCACGCCGTCAGCACCAGCGCGTAGGACGCTTCCCGGAAGGTCCCGTCGAAACCGGCGCGGATCCGAAGGATATCGTCCGTCAGAAACAGCAGCCGAAACGGCACCGCATCCGTCTCGATGCGGATCTCCCGGTTACTCTCGGTCACGGAACACAGTTTATGCACAATGCGCATGGATCGGTCCTTTCATCGTAAGAAGGGGACCCTCTGCGGATCCCCTCTGTCCCCGTCCCAGCGCGCATCGCGCCGCGGGCGGAGTCTGTCTGATGCAGCGGTTTATTCGTAGTCCTCGATGCGCCATTCGTCCTTCCAGTCGATGAATACCATGCCGTTCGGGTATTCCTCGCAGGGTTCCACAAAGCGCAGCGGAAGCCACACGTAGTCCGCGATCGACGTATTGCGCTGCCCGTCGCCGAAGACCTGCGCGACGTCTTCCTGGGCAAGGCCGAACTGCTCGGCCAGCGCCGGCATCTCATCCCGGCGGCCGGTAAATATCATGTCGAACAGCTGTCCGTAGAAGGCATAGGGCATCTTCTTCGGGTCGATGAGCGGCGTCCAACGGTCCGCGCAGGCGATATACAGGTCCTTCTTCCCGGGCACCTTGAACACAGATGAAATCTGGCTCTGGAAGGACGTCTGCGTCTCGTCGTCCGGGTGCGGGTTGCCGAGCACCGTAAACGGGCCGTGATAATCGTCTCCCACCGCCACTTCCGACGGGTTCGGCAGATAGCCGGTCGTTCCGGACGTCACCAGGTAGTGTTTCCCGTTCCGCTCAAAATGCGCCGTCGCCTCGCGTACGAACGGCGGATTCGGATGCGGGAAATGGCTGGTGTAGGTGCCGGTCACGTCGGTGTAGTCGTCGGTCAGGTCCGCACAGATCGTCTCCGTGTGCACCTTCTCGAAATAGTAATAGGCCTTATGGGTGTCGGGATCCACCACCAGATCGAAATCTCCGGCGGAAAAACCGCAGGGTTCGATGCCCTCGCGCACCTTGGTATAGGGGCCGAGGAACCGGTCTGCCGTCAGCACTGTTTCTGTCTGGCGGCCGTCCTTCATCATGATCTTCAGCCAGGTCACGTATTTTTTCGTGTCCGGATTATAGATGATGTGCGGACGGTCCATCATGGACTCCGGGTGAAGGCTCGATTCCGGGTTGTCCGGTTCGGGCGGAATGATCAGGCCCTGGTCTTCCCAGTTGTACAGATCCTTCGACGCGTAGGCGCGCACGCCCCAGTGCCAGATGTTCGTCGTGCCGTCGGTCTTTTCCTTGTTCTCGCCGTAAAAATAGTAGGTGCCGTTCTCATAAAAGACAGAACCGCCGTGGGCCTGAATGCGGTTGCCGTTGGTGTCGAGCCAGACCTGGCCCGGGCGGATGGATGTGTATGCCATGCTGTTCTCCTTCGTCCTAAAAGCGGAACGGGTGCCTGACCCCCGTTCCGGTTTTTGGAACAGGGGCCGAACCCCGTTCCGGTTTTCCTATTGACTCATTTTCGCATAGAAGCTGCGGTTCCGCGGGTCGATGGTCTGCGTCTTCGTAACGGTGAACTCACCCCGCAGCGGCAGGTTGTCGGACGCGGGGCCGACCGCGACGCGGAACAGGCCTTTTTCGATGATCCATTCCATGTCCAGGTTGATGAAAGCCATCTGCGAGGGCTCGATTTCCGCCGTGACGCGTTTTGTCTGGCCGGGGGCAAGGTCGACGCGGGCGAAGCCGGCGAGTTCCATGCAGGGGCGGACCATGGACGCGTAGGCGTCTTCCAGATAGACCTGGACGATCTCGGTGCCCTCCGCCGCGCCGGTATTGGTGACGTCAAAGGAGACGAGCACCTTGCCGTCCGGCGCGACCGTGCCGTCTGCCGAGCCGGTTTCTACCGACAGATTGTCATAGGCGAAGGTCGTATAGGACAGGCCGTAGCCGAAGGCGTAGCGGGCCTTGTGCGGGCAGTTCCAGTAGTCAGCAAAGCCGATGCTCATGGCCTGGTGCGTGGAGGATCCGTTCGGATGATTGTAGATGACCGGCACCTGTCCCGCGCAGTAGGCAACCGATACCGGAAGCTTTCCGGACGGGTTCACCGCGCCGCACAGCACGTCCGCAATCGCCTGCGCGCCGGCCTCGGCAGGTGTCCAGGCCTCCACGATCGCATTCAGGCATTCGTCCGCGGCGTCCGAGGAGATCGGGCGGCCGTCGATGTGCACGCCGACGAGCGGCTTGCCGAGTGCGGCGGCTTCGCGGATGAATTTCTCCTGGCATTCCGGCAGGTTGATGTCCACGGTGTCGACACCTTCACCGGTGGTGGCGATGGAACCGGAGCTCCATTTGCCGCCTAAGACCAGCACGGCCGCATCCGCATCGCGGATCGCGTCCAGCGCTTCGGCAAAATGAGACGTATCGTTGCCGGCAATCGGATAGCCGTAGGACCAGACCACCTCCGCCCCCGGGAAACGCTCCTTCAGCTCCTGATAAATCGTCCTGCAACCCGGCGCCAGCCGCTTTGCGACGGCTTCGAATGCCTCCGCGTCGTCGATTTCCACCTGGGTGCCCGGATAAACCGCCGCCTCTGCCGCCGACGTCACTTCTCCGGCGGTTCCGATGCCCGCGATGGAGTTGCGGCGGGCCGCCATGGCCTCGGTCATGGCCATGTTCGTATAGCCGCCGAACAGAATGCGCACGTCGTCCGCCTTGCCGCCGATCACGGCAAGCTTCTTTATGCCGGAAGACAGCGGAAGCGCCTCGTCGTTCTTTAACAGCACGAGGGACTGACGGGCTGCCTGCAGCGTCAGCGCTTTGTCCTCTTCATTGTAGAATTCTTCGGCAAGGCTCTCGCCTTCCAGCGCGAAGGGATGCTCAAACAGGCCCATGCGGAACTTCGCTTCCAGGATCCGCCGCACGGTGCGGTCCAGGATCGCCGCGTCCGCCGTGCCGTCGGCAAACATCTGCTTTAAGCCGTCGGCATAGCCGTAGGCATTCGGCCACTCCATGTCCATGCCGGCATCCATGGCCGCCAGACCGGCGTCAGCCGCCGTCTCAAACAGGTGGTCGTAATCATGGGCGTTGGAAATCGCGCCGTAGTCGGAGCAGACGATGCCGTCAAAGCCCATCTCGTCGCGCAGAAGCTTCGTTAAGATCCGCTTCGACAGGGACGTCGCTTCGCCGTCCATCGAACAGTAGCACGGCATGATCCCGCCCAGATTGGCCTCTTTGATCGCCGCCTGGAACGGCTTTCCGTAGATCTCGTCCAAACGTCGCGGACCGGCCAGTCCTTCGGATCCGTGAATGCCGCCGAGGGAATTGTGGAAGCCCAGGAAGTGCTTCGCCACGGATTCCGCCTTCAGGCCGTCCGGACGTTCCGGGTCCTGAATGCCGCGGGTATACGCCGTGCCGAGCGCCGCGCAAAGCGTCGGATCCTCGCTGTAGCTTTCACCGGTGCGGCCCATGCGCGGATCGATCGTCACGTCCAGCACCGGCGCTAAGATCTGCGTCACGCCCATCGCGCGCTCCTGGCGGGAAACGACCTCCGCCAGCTTCCGCTCCAGATCCGGATCCCAGCCAGCGCCGCGGCTTGCGCCGGACGGCAGGCTTAAGGAATCCTGAATAAAGGATCCGCACAGGCCCTCCATGTGGAACATCGCCGGAATGTGATGCGGGCTTTGCTCCATCACCATCGTCTGCATCCGCGTCTGATACTCGCGGCAGGCTTCAACGGACGTCAGGTCGCGCATTTCCAGTGTGGAAATGCTGCCGATGCCGTTTTTGCAGCTGTCTTTCATCATGACGACACTGTCGCCGCCGAAGGACGTGTACATCGGGAAGATGCTGACGGTCTGCGCCATCTTCTCTTCCAGACTCATTTTCGACAGCAGGTCCGCCGCGCGCTCCTCGGGAGACAGTGTGGTGTCCAGATACTTCTCCATTGTCATCTCCTTCCGTTTTCTTTCTTAGTCCTCAAACAGCTTCATCAGCACCTTTGCGTAGACTTCATGACCTTCCACCGAAGGATGATTGATCTTGTTGGCCAGAAGCTCTTCCCACGGGCAGCCGGTTTCCTTCGCCGCGTCCCAGACCGCGCGCGCGTCCGCCAAGCACACCTGCTCCTCTTCGGCCAGCTCGCGGATCTTCTCCACGCGCTTCCATGTGGTCGGCTCCGGCGCGCCCTGACCTTGGAACGAGAACATGGTGTTCGGCAGATCGCCGTTCGGTGTCAGCAGGACGATGTCCGCGTTTGTCTCGGCCTTCAGTTTCTTTACGAGGCCGCGCAGCATCTCTTTGTAGACGTTTTCGTCGCCCATCTGCTCGTCCATCCAGTTCAGGGAACCGTTGATCAGGATCAGATCCGGATCGTAGCGCACCACGTCGCGGTCCGCACGGGCGATCATGGACGGCAGCACGTCGCCGGCGATGCCGGCATTGATGACGGAAACGCTGGTCAGTTCGTATTTGTCGATCAGCATGGTGCGGAACTTCTCGATGTAGCTCTCCCGTGCATCTGTGATCTCCACCGGCGGCAGAGGACCGTTTTCCAGCATTTTCGCCTGCTTTTCTTCCTGTGTTCCTTCGCCCATCATGATCTGGATGGCACCCACAAACTGCTGCAGCAGCTCCGGCGTCATCAGCGATTCAAAATGGCCGGCCGTCACGGAATCGCCGAGCGCGACGATGACCGGGTTTTTCCGCTCGAGCCCCTGCTCGTCCACCATGCCCATCATGGCGCCGGCCATGCCGGTGTTCTCCTTCATCTTTTTGATGAAGCGCTCCGGGCGCACCGGCGAATTGCAGACGAATTCATCCGCGCACTTTAAAAACTGGTCAGCATAGGGCTGACGGATCCGGAATGTGGTTTTCATGATGTTTTCCCCCTCTCATGTGTCATAAAACCAGTGACGTTACAATGCACAAAACTCCTCGATTTCTTCGGCGATCGAAGCCAGGCTCGCCTCCCAGAACGCCTTGTCGGTCAGGTCGATGCCCATCGCCGCGCCGTCCTCTTCGATCGTGTGGATCGACGTGGTGCGCAGCATTTCCTTATACCGCGGCAGGAACGCCTCCCCTTCCTTCAGATACAGGGCGTACAGGCCCTGGGCGAACAGATTGCCGAAGGTATACGGGTAGTTGTAGAACGAAAAGCCGGAGCTGTAGTAATGGCTCTTGCAGACCCACATGTACGGATGCCGGCAGTCCGCGGCGAGGCCGTCGCCGTAGGACTGTTCCTGGCAGTCGAGCATGATCTTCGCGAGATCGTCCGCGGAAAGGAACTGCGCCCGGCACTGCTCAAAGACCGCGGTCTCGAACAGATAGCGGGAATAAATGTCCACGACGCACTGGGTCTTTTCCCGCAGATCGCTTTCCAGCAGCGCCAGCCGCTCTTCGCGGGTCTTCGCGCGCTTTAGCGCATAGGCTCCCAGGAACACTTCGTTAAAGGTCGATGCCGTCTCGGCCACGGGCATGGGATAATCGGTGTTCAGCTCCCGCTCCCCTTCCATCTGCCGGTTGTGATAGGCATGGCCGAGCTCGTGGGCAAGCGTGTCCACGGCGCCGAAGGTGCCGTCGTAGTTGGTCAGGATCCGGCTCTGCTTATACTCGCCGAGTCCCGCGCAGAAGGCGCCGCCGGATTTGCCTTCCCGGGGATAGAAATCGATCCACTCGTGATCGAAGGCTTCCGCCATCATATCCGCCATATCCGGCGCGAAGCCGCCGAAGCAGTCCAGAAGCTCGGCGCGGCATTCTTCCAGCGAATAGGTTTTGTCTTCCGATCCCAGCGGCGCGAACAGCTCGTACCAGGGCAGGCCGCCTTCGTGACCCAGCAGCCCGGCTTTCTTGCGCAGATACTTCCGGAAGACGGGCAGATACTCCCGGACGGCTTCCATCATGGCGTCGAGCGTCTTTCGTGACATGCGCGACTGGTCCAGGGACTGGTCTAAGGGCGACGTGAAGCCGCGCTGCGCTGCGATCGTCGTGACCTGGTTTTTGATGTTGTTAATGGAATGGGCGACGGCGTCCTTGATCCTGTCATAGCAGGCGATCTCCGCTTCGTAGGCCGCCTTTCGCACCGCGGGATCCGGCGAATACGCAAGATTGCGGATTTCGGAAAGCGTCACCTGTTTTCCGTCGTAATCCGCCTTCACCGTGGACGTCAGGACGTTCTGCATGTTGCCCCAGGCCGAGCCGCCGGTGATGTCCATCGCGGCGTACATGGCCTCTTCCGCGTCGGAAAGAAGGTGCGCGTTGTCTTTTTTCTGAAAACGCATCAGCGCAGCGTACGCGTTCAGCAGATCGCTTTTCCGGGCGAGCGCGTCGATATCGGACACCTCGCCGAGCATCCGGAACGCCGCGGTCAGATCCGCCGTCATCGCAGAGTAGGCACGCATCAGCCGTCCCTGCTCGCCGGCCATTTTTCCGTTGGTCGTATCGACGGAAAGGGAAAGCTCGATATAATTCGACAGCCGCATCAGAAGGCGGTTGAATTCTTCCGCGCACAAAAGGATTTCCGTCACGCGCTGCTCCTCGTCCATCTGCGCGGCCCTGGCCACGAGATCGTGCAGCTGCCCGCCGACGGCGTCGAAACGTTTCATGTCCTCCTCATAGGCCGGATCCTCCAGCCCATGATAGAGAATGTTCAGATTCCATTCGGTATTCATGATCCTCTTTCTTTCATCTGCTTTTTCAGAACAGCTTTCTGGCGGCATCCTTCGCCTCCGCAAAGGGGCCCGGGATGGGGTTCAGGGTGCGCCCGCATCCGAAATAGTCTTCCTTAAAGAGAATGGGCGATCCGTCCGGGTTTTCAAACCTCTGCTCCGGCTCAAAAGCCATGCCCAGCGTCTCCGTTGAAATCATGCCGCACAGGACGTCCGGAAGTGCGTCATACAGGTTGGTCTTCAGATACCAGCCATCGGTGCCCTCTTCCAGTTCAATGGAGATTTCGCGGCTGTCCGTCACCGCGCCCTCTTCCTTGCTGCAGGCGGCAGCGCCGTTGCAGTACAGATTGCCCCCCAGCCAAACCGGCAGATGATCGTAATAGCGGTCCGGGTGTTCGGTCTGGGAGCCGTGTCCGCAGTAGCCCTCAAACCAGGAATCCCACTCCTCAAAGGTGGGGTATTCATCGAACATGTACGTGCCGGCAGTGAAGTTCATATCGTCCCACTTGTTTGGATGCTCTTTGCCGCTCTGGCTGATCATCATCTTTACGGGATCCAGCTCCTTTTTCTGAATGATGATGTTGTTGAAGAAACGATCGTCCCCGTGAAGGAAGGTCATAAAGCCCATGACCTTCGTTCCGTGCACTTCATGGTAAGGCGTATAGCGGGCGCTCTGGAACTTTTCGCTGCCGTTATCCGTGCCAATGCCCACGGCGGAGAAGGAGCCGGCGATCAGGTTGTGCACCACAGCAACGCCCTGGGCGGCAAGCTTCATGGACCGGTCCGACAGCAGCAGGTTGTTGTCGATTAATGTCGGCCCGTGGGAAACCTCCACGAAGACGTCCTCGCCCATGGCCTGCACGATAGACCGGAACTTCGAAGGATCCGAGATCGCAAGCGGAAACGGCAGACAGTTGTCGTGGAACAGGTTCTGGGACACCCGGGTGCCCTGGGCCTGCCAGTCCAGCCACAGGCCGCGGGTGCAGTGGTGGATGTGATTGCGGCGGATGATGACGTCGATGGCGGCGTGCATTTTGATGCCGCCGATTTCAGCGCCGGCTAAGTTCTGTTTATTGTTGATGCTGTGGATATGGTTGTCCTCGATCAGAGAGAACACGCCGCCCAAGTGGCCCACGATCCCGGTCTGTCCGCAGTCGTGAATGTGGCAGCGTCGCACGATGTGGCTGCCCACATGCTCCTTGTCCCAGCCCTCGTAGGATGCCTGGCAGATGCAGTCGCGCTCCGTCTGGGTACCGTCCTTGTACTTCCATTTCAGCCATTTGTTGTCGTTGTTGGGCTGCAGATATTTGCCCAGAGAAATGCCTGAACACTTGGATTCGTAAATCTCGCAGTCTTCGATGATCCAGCCTTTGGACCAGTGGGGGCCGATCATACCATCCTGGTAAGCGGTGGGCGGCGCCCACTGGGTTGCGGCCTCACGAATGGTAAACCCGGACAGGGTAATGTATCCGACACCCTCGGCTTCCGGCAGGAAGCAGTCCTTGCGGACGGAAATCTCCACATCCTCCGCATTCGGGTCAAGGCCCTGGAAATTCGCGTAAAACATGGTGGCGTCCGCCGCCTCGTCCTGTTCGGTATACCAGGTGTATACGGAGAAATCCGCATCCCAGCTGGCCGCGGATGGCACCGGCGCAATCACTTCATCCAGGGAAGTGACCTCATACATGGACTTGTGATTCAGATAGACGTCGCCGGTATGCGCAACAAAGCTCGCGTCAAACCAGTCGCCGGACACCAGCGTGGTGTACGGATTGTAATCGCCGAACAGACCGTTTTTAACGGTTGCTTTCCAGACGTTTTCGTGCTCTGTTTTCTGCCAGGTTTTCACCGGCTCCGCACCGGTAATCACCGCGGCCAGCGGCTCCTCGGAGCGGTAGACAATCCGCGCGTCCGGTGTGCCGGCGTGCTTCGGATTGACATATTCGCGGTAGATGCCGGGGGCGACAAGGACCTCGTCGCCGGCTTTCGCCAGTTCGGCCGCTGCCTGAATGGTGGTAAACGGATACGCTTCGGAACCGTCGCCGCTTCTTTGTGCTGCCGCGTCTACATAATATTTCATTGCTTTCTCCTCTCCGTTCTTTGCCGCAGAATACAAATACGCTCTTTTAAGTGTAACACAGCCATTTTGGAAAGAAAATAAAAAAAGCGGGGAACGCTGTGTTCCCCGCCGGATGATCCGCGTTTCGCGGATCCGTATTTCTTATTTCTCAAGCATTTCGTTTAAATACTGGGCCTCCAGGCCGCTCTGGTAGGTGTTTTCTGCCTCATTGCAGAACTCGGCCCAGGTATCGTCGTTGAGTTCGACGCGTCCGGTGATGAAGTCCGGAATCGCGGTGTAGAGGAAGGTGTTCAGCTGCGTCTTCACGCCGGAGAGGTTCTCGCTTTCCTCCGCGCCCAGACGTCCGGAAAGCAGAGAGGAAACCTGGCCCTTCGCCTCGTAGCGTTTCAGCTCGCTGAGGCCGTGCATCTGCAGCTCGGTCGGACCGTCATCCACGTTCTTGTAAACATTTAATCCGGGAACCATATCCAGGTTAATGCCGGCGATATCGCCTTCGATCTTGTGCTTCACGACCACTTCTTCGCCGTCTTCGTTCGTCGCAAGCTCGTAGGCGCCGTTATCAAAGCCCCACTTGCTGTAGAAATCGTCCTGGTACTCGGCCTGCTCCTCTTCGGAAAAACCGAAGGTGCGAAGCAGGGAGCCTTCACGGGTGTAGAAGTAGTCAATCGCGGTCAGAAGCGTTGCGATATCCTTGTCGGCCGCCAGCTCGGTGATGACCACACCGCTGTTGCCGACTAGGGCATCCTGGAAGAAGCACGTCGGCTCCTTGCCCTGCACGGAAGCGTCGCCGTACACGTCGTTGATCGGCTGCGCCGCGCCGTAAACACAGATGTCTGCCACTTCCGGATCGTCGTTTAACTCAATCGCGTTGCCTAACTGGCTCGGCACCAGGCCGTACCACAGGCCCACCTTGCCGGCATAGATGCTCGGGGTATCCAGGTTGAAGAACAGATCCTGGGAGTGCTCTTCGAAGTCCTGCATCAGCCAGCCTTTCTCATACCAGTTGGCCAGGCATTCGATGTAGGCGCGGGTGCCGTCTTCCGTCACGCCGTCGTAAGCTTTGCCGCCCTTCATGTAGGTGCCGATGTTGCCGCCGCCGAAGCCGCTGTTCATGTCGCCTGTGCCCATGTAGCCCGGGTACCACATCTGTACGCAGTAGCCGTCGTCGATGCCGAGATCCTTCATCGCCTCGGCAAAGATTTCAAACATCCACTCCCAGTCGCTGATGTAAATCGGATCCTCGTTGCCGGAGGGAAACACCACGTCGTCGGTCCACTCGGTCTTGTCGTCGTTCCAGCTCCAGGTGAAGGCTTCGCCGGTTTCGGGATTCTTGCCGTATTTCGCAACCCAGTCGCGGCGGTACACGTAGCCGCCCCGGGGATCTCTCGGAGAATCGCTGACGGCAAAGATCTGCAGGTAACGCTCCTCGCCGTCCACTTCGTTGGTCAGCACATATTCCGGATGCGCATCCATCCAGGCCTTGTAGTTCGGCATGTACTTTTCGATGTAATCGGTCAGATCCAGAATGATGCCGTCCTCATACAGCTTGTTGACGCTCATGGAGCAGAAATCCGTCGCAAACAGGTCCGGATAGTCGCCCGTCGCCAGCAGCGTGTTTAAGTTGTCGGTTTCCGATCCCAGCGGCGGATAATCGAAGTCGATGGAGAACTTTTTCGCGGTGCCGTCCGCGTTCCAGCCCATTTGGGACCAGACCTTGTAAACCGGTGCATCCTCGTATTACTCATAGTACTGGGACTCGATGCGGTTGTTTAACAGCCAGCGAAACGTGGTATCCGCGTCCGCTTCCAGGATTTCCTCTTCTGCCGCCGGTTTCTGGGCATCCTCTTCCGCCGCGGCCGGTTCCTGCGCGTCCGCTGCCGTTTCCGTCTTCGGCTCTTCGGCCGTTGTGCTGCCGGCATCTTTTCCGGCGCTTCCGCCGCAGCCGGCCAGCGTCGTCAAAGCCAGTGCCGCCGCAAGTCCAAGTGCCGCCCATCTCGTACGATTCTTCATTGCTTCCCTCCTTATGGTCTTCATTTTCCGGAGCATCTATTCCTTTGCAGGAGTTCCTGCGTTTCCGGCTCCTTTGATGGTTCCCATTTTAGCATCTTTTGGAATCGCTTATATCAGAAAGCAAATCGTGATATCAGAAAGCAGAGGAAAGTTAAAAACCGGTTTCGGAACTCAATCTCTCCCGCGTTTCTGCTCCGCAAGCTCCAGCGCAAGGACATGAATTGCCTGCGCAAATTCCCCGGAGTCGACCAGCCCGCGGATTTCATCTGTCCCGATCGGATGCACGTCGAGAAACTCCATTTCATCCAGATGCTGACCGGACACACGGCGGCAGTTCTCGGCAAGGAACAGATACGCCATGTTGTCGGCAATGGTTGCGCAGGACGGAATCGTCAGCAGATGCGTCCACGCGTCGGACTCATAGCCCGTCTCTTCGAGCAGCTCCCGCCGGGCTGTCTCCAGCGCCGTTTCCAGCGACGGAACCCTTCGCGGACCGCCGAGCGGCGCAAACCGCCGCGCTTCTTCGGCACCCCCGCCATCTGCATCCGCAGCCGTCCGGCCAGACCTTTCTTCCGCGGCCGCATCCTCCGGCTCGATGCCGCCGGCCGGAAACTCTGTCGTAATCCGCCGGGTTCCCTGGCGGAACTGCCGGACACACAGATACTTCCCGTTCTCGTCCACCGCGGCGATCACGGCGTAATCCCGGCGGCTGTATGTATAGAACGGCTCATAGACATTGCCGTCCGGGAAACGGTATGCCGTTTTCCGGAAATCGATCCAGGCATCCTGCACCAGATGCTCTGTCCGGACCTCCTCCCATCGAAGGTTTTCTTCATTCATCTTTTCTCTCCTGACTGCCGGCTGCCTCCCGCCGCCGGCCGCGTTCTGTCTTTGGTGCCGGGTTCCAGTATACCAGATTCCTCCCTTTGACACACGCCGCGGCAGGAAAAACAAAGCGGTAAACATCCAGATTCCGTTCCTTCAGCACCATCAGATCGGCCGTCATCAGGTAGTTGTGCGTATCCAGCACCACGTCTTCAAAGTCTTTCCGGAAATGCATTTTATCGAATACCTGCTGCTTCTCGCCGCCTCCTTTCACGAGGAGACCATTTCCATGGAGACCTGTCTTCAGCAGAACGCCAATACCGATTCCCGTGAAATGCTGCTGAAAGCCGAGCTCTCCCGCCAGCTGTACAACAGCCGGGAAACCCAGACCAGCCGCAATTCCTATGCCCACGAACAGCGGGAGCTGTACGCCATCGAAAGCGGAAGCCTCGAGCTGCTCGAAGCCTCCTGGAAGGAGCAGTACATTCTCACGGAAAAGATCAATCTGGCCAAAAACCTTCTGGTCTATACACAGTCCGACATCAGCGACATCGCCTCGACGATCGGCTTCTCCTCCCAGAGTCACATAGGCACCGTCTTCCGCAAACAGACCGGCATGACGCCGGCACAGTACCGGAAGCAGTACGGAAACCAGACGTTTACCGTATAAGAAAAACCGGGGCGCCGTACATTCGTACGGGCCCCGGCCATAGAGAGGGAATGAAGCAGTCATTATTCGAGAATGGCGTTGATATAACCGCTGTAGGTGTCTACACCATAGGCTTCCAGATCGCTGCAGAAGGATTCCCATTCCTTGTCGTCGCTGATGTCTCTGCCGCCCTTGATGAAGCTCGGGACTTCCATTTCAAGGTAGGTGCGGACGTTGGTCTGGATCATGGAATTCTCCGCGGACTGGTCACTGGTCAGCTGAGATGTAACGACATCAAGAATGGAACCGGTGCTCGGATAGGTCATCCAGGCATCCACGGCCTGCTGCTGGCTGCTGTTGTAGCCTTCGTCCACGCGTCCGATGACGGCCATGCCGGGCATACGCTGCATGCAGCATGCGTTGTCCAGATTGTCCTCGGCACGGGTCGCCTGGTTGCGGATAACAACCTCTTCCCCGTCCACGACTTCCACATGATAGGCGCCGTCCTGAAGGCCCCACTCATTGTAGAATTCATCCTGCAGTTCCGCCTGCTTTTCGTCAGAGAAACCGTACCAGCGGTACAGCGACCACTCGTCGCCGTCGTACAGCACGTCAAACGCGGTCAGAAGGGTCGGAACGTCAACCTTGTTCGAAACCACTTTGTCGGTCAGAATAAAGCCTTTCTCAACGATGCTCGTACCAAAGGTGCAGTTCGGCTCGATGCCCTGAACGGACTTGTCGCCGTATTTGTCGTTGATCGGGCTCGGCGCGCCGTAAACGGAGATGCCGTACACCGGGTCGCCTTCCACGGCGCTCTCGGTCTGGATGGAGTTGCCCAGAGAACTCGTCTGGCCGTACCAGATACCGACCTTGCCGGAGAACACGGTCGGCGTGTCGACCTTCCAGAACATCACGTCCGAGGTATTCTCGTCAAAGCCCTGATCGATCCATCCCTTGCCGTACCATTCGTTCATGCACTCCAGATAAGCGCGGAAGCCGTCGGTCGTCGGACCGTACACGCACTTGCCGGAATCATCGATGCTCCAGCCGCCGGAGATGCCGCCGAAACCGGATACCAGGTCGCCCAGCTGATAGTAGCCGGCGTAGGTGATCTGCATTACATAACCGTCGTCGATGCCCTGATCCTTCAGTGCTTCCTCAAAGATCGGCATCATCCATTCCCAGTCACTGATGTAAACCGGGTTCGTGCCGCCGGAGGGGAACACGACGTCGTCTGTCCACACGGTCTTGTCCTCGTTCCAGCTGCCGGTGAAGGCCTTGCCCGTCTCGGGGTTCTTGCCGTACTTCGCCAGCCAGTCACGGCGATAGCACCAGCCGCCCCAGCGATCCTGCTCGGCATCCTTTAAGTTGCAGAGCTGCAGGAGCTTCTTTTCACCGTCGATGTTGTTGTACATCATCGACGCGATTTCCGGGTGCTCGTCCATCCACTTTTTGTAGTTGGGCATGTACTGATCGATGTAGTCGGTCAGATCCTGCGCGATGCCGTCCTCATACAGCTGAGAGATGGACTCGGTAATGCTGCCCAGGTACATGACTTCCGGATAGTCGCCGGTCGCAAGCAGCGTATTCACGTAGTCCTGTTCGCTGCCGGGGGTGGGCTCCAGGAAATCGATTTCCACGTTGTAGCCCTTGCCGTCGCCGTCCGCGTCCCAGACCTGCTTGTTCCAGTACTTGTAGATCGGGTTGCCCTCATATTCCGGATAGAAATACGAGTTCACACCGCCCGCAATCAGAAGACCGGCCTTGACGGTGCCGACCTGCTCCACTTCGGCCGGAGCATCGGCCGCGTCCGTCTCATCCGCCGCGTCCGCCGCATCGGTCTCATCCGCGGGAGCTTCCTGTGCGTCGGTATTGGCCGCCGGTTCTTCCGTGGCCGCAGGAGTTTCCTGCGCCGGGGTTTCCTTTCCGCCGCAGCCCGCAAGGGCACTTACCGCAAGACAGGCCGCTGCCAGAAATGCCAGCTGCTTCTTCCATTTTGAAAATGACATCATCTTCTCCTTTCCAATCCGCCGAAAACAGCATTCGGCTCTCTATGTGATTCCAGTGTAGCCGCCGCATGCGCCATAATCATGTTTGAAATTGCGTTCCTGTGTTTGCATTCGTCTATTTATCTGCCGAAACACAAAAAATGTCCCGTTCACGAAAAGAATAAAAACAGCTGCCCGCGCAATCCACGGAACCGGATTCCGTGATTGCCGGACAGCTGCATCTGTGTGAAAGGAACGGTATGGATGATGTATGACAGAATGAAAAAGGCCTCCCGCCGGAATACCCGGTGATCAGTCCTTCCGCCGCCCCATGATTTCCAGCAGTCGGATGAACAGGTTGGCGATATCCATATAGATGTCCAGCGCGCAGTCCACCGCGTTGTCCACGGTCTTCGCGAACTGCTGCGAACGGTAGATGTCATAGCCGATATACAGCGAAAACAGACCGGCCGCAGCCCAGTCCGTCACGCCCTGCCGGACGCGGAAAAGAAGCAGCACGATCTCGCACAGGAGCATCCCGATGAGCACGCCCAGAAGGGCCCGGCCCAGCTTCGCGAAAAACGCGGGAAACAGCATCGACAGCGACAGCATGCCCAGCGAAATCAGCATCGTATACAGGAAGGCGTTCGTGACCACGGAGGAATGAATGCCGCCGTACACCTCCACCATGGTGGAGATCACGAGCCCGAAGGGCACGACGACCAGGTGGTATCCCAGCAAACTGATCAGCGGATTCTGCGATTTTCCGGAAATCCATACCCCGGCAAACGCACACACCAGATAGCCGATCAGAAACACCACCGGGTTGACGTACATGTAGATATTTCCGACGTATCTGCACAGCAGATAGTTGATCAGAAAGCCCCACAAAAGCACGCCGACCAGGACGCCGTTATAGGCCCGCTCGCTGATGACGGCATTCGGATCCACCGCCGCGGACAGCCGCGCCGCCCGGGCCGCCTGCCCCAAAAGCAGACCGGCCTGGGACATCTGCTTTGCGTTCCGGCGCTGCTCTTCTTTCGAGACGCGGTCCGGATGCAGCAGCTTGCCGCAGTTCGGGCAGAACACCTGGTCTTCGCTGATGTTCGTCGTATGACAGTTCGGACAGATCATTTTTATTCTCCTTCTCTTGCCCGCGGGCAACGTTATTTCCGCTGATTGGCCGAATATCCTGCCGCCGCGCCGACGACGCCGCCGATGATATGCGACAGGTTCGAAATGTTATCCCGCGCAAACAGCCCGTCCACCACCTGCTGACCGATGAAGATCACCGCCACCAGAAGGAAGGTCATCGGGATCTCTCCTTTGCGGAAGCTGGTAAACGACGTCAGCAGGATGAAGGCAAACACCACGCCGCTTGCGCCGCACAATGCCACCTTCGGGAAAAAGATGAAGTTCACCACGCCGGTAATCAGCGCCGTAACAAGCATCAGCTGCAGGATCTTCTTCGCGCCGTATTTTTCTTCCAGCATCGGTCCCAGCAGCAGAATATAGGACATGTTCCCGATGTAATGGGACCCGTTCGCGTGTCCCAGGATGTGCGTAAACAGCCGCAGATACGTCAGCGGCGACGTCAGCGGCGCCCGGTACGTCATAAAAAACATCTCGTTGCTGCGTCCGCCGGTTGCGAGATTTGCAATCATGGCCGCCAGGCTCGCGAACACAAAACCGAGCACCACCGGCGAATTAAAGGTAATGGCCAATCGTTTCTTCATCTTCTCAGAACCCCAGGTTATCGTTTACTAAAATCACATGGATCCGGCCCGCGTGACGGGAATAGCGCGTGATCAGGATCTGGCAGCAGATCGTATCCGGCGACTTGCAGTCCATGCAGGAGCCGGTTTTGGAGCAGGGCGTCGACAGGCCGAAGCGCTGCGCGTTGATCGGCGCCGCCACATTGCGGGCCCGCTTCATCGCCGCGTCCGTGTCACAGGCAATCTTGTTCATGCCGACGATGAAAACCACCTTCTTCGGGCCCTGGGCAATGGCGGAAACCCGGTTGGAATTTCCGTCGACGTTCACCATGATGCCGTCTTCCGTCATCGCGTTCGCGCTGCTCAAAAACACGTCCGCGTCGTAGGCCGCCAGCATCGCCGCCCGCTTGTCCGTGTAGGCGTCGCGGTCGATGAAGTCGTAATTCCCTTTCTTCAGGGCATCGACGAGGCCGATCTCGTGCGCGCTCATCGCGCCGCCCATCGTCACGCTCGCACCCTCCGGAATCAGCGACAGAGCCAGGCGGAGCGCCTCTTCTTTGTCCTTCGCGTAATAGCCGGTCATGTTGCGGGATTCCAGGCCTTTGATGACCTTCTGCGCAAGAAGCTCATTGCGTTTCGTGATATTCGGATCCATTTGTTTCCTCCTTTTGAACAACCGTTACTGCACGGAGATTTCGCCGGCGATGACGCGCTTGTAATCCTCGTAATTCTTCTTCAGCAGTTCCGGCGTGGAGAGCTCGTAGGGACAGCGCGTCGTGCACACCCGGCAGTTGATGCAGGTGTCGATTTTTTTCATTTCCTTCTGCCAGTACTCGCCCAGCCAGCTCTCCGACGGCGAGCGCCGGATCATCAGCGACATCCGGGCGCACTGGTTGATGGCGATGCCCATCGGGCACGGCAGGCAGTAACCGCAGCCGCGGCAGAATTCGCCGGACAGTTCCTCCTGCTCTTTTTTGATAAAGGCAGCGATCTCCCCGGACATGGACGGTGTCTGGTCCATATAGGACAGCCACTCTTCCAGCTCGCTCATCCGCTGGATGCCCCAGATCGGCATCACGCCGTCAAACTGGGACATATACGCCATCGCCGCGTCCGACCGGTTGATCAGACCGCCAGCCAGACCCTTCATGGCGATAAAGCCCATGTCGTTCTTTCGGCAGGTTTCCACCAGCTCCAGTTCTTTTTCCCCCGCCAGATAGCTGAAGGGAAACTGCATCGTCTCGTACAGCCCGCTTTCTGCGATCTCCATGGCGACGCCGATCTTGTGGGCCGTCGCGCCGATGTGGCGGATCTTCCCCTTCGCCTTCGCCTCCAGCATGCACTCGTACATGCCGGTCCCGTCGCCCGGGCGCCAACAGGTGCCCATCATGTGGAACTGGTAGACGTCGATGTAATCCGTCTGCAGCATCGAAAGCGAGGTTTCCAGATCCTTCCGGAAGTCCTCCGGCGTCTTAGCCATCGTCTTCGTCGCGATAAAGATCTCCCCGCGCTTTCCGCCCCAGTCCGGCCCCTGGCCGCTGCCGAAGGCGTTCCCGATCTTCTCTTCGGAATCCGTGTAGGCGCGGGCCGTGTCGAAGTAGCGCATGCCGCCTTCATAGGCCCGCCGGAGAATCGATACGGCCTCCTCCATGGAGGCGCGCTGTACAGGAAGCGCGCCGAACCCGTTCTGCGGTGCGGTAATGCCGGTTGCGCCCAGAGTGATGATTTTCATCGTTTCTGCCCTTTCTTCCAAAACCTGTATATCCCGGAGGGATCAACTGCAGCCGTTATTATTATGATACCTGTTCTGACGCTATCAGGCAAGAAACACCCGGACTCAGATTCATTTCGTGTTCACGAGTACACCCCGACCCGGATGACCGTCCGTCCTTTTTTGGAAACGCCCTCTTCGCCCAGATACACGAACCGGCCGTGCCGGACCGCTGAAATCACCTGCCCCGGACGAAGCGCACAGGCCGCCGACTCCACGGTGCGCCCGTCCACCCGCACAAACCGCTGGCGGATCAGCTCCGCCGCGTCCGACCGCGACATGGGAAACGCCGACGAAACCACCGCGTCCAGCCGCACGGACGCCACCGTCGCCGTTTTCTCGGCCAGCGCCGGCCGGCAAAGGCCGTCCGGCAGCGGTTTTACACTGCACACCACCGTCGTGCGGCGCACCGATGTCAGCTGTTCACAAAGATACGGCGCCAGATCGTCCATCACGGCCATCCAGGCCGTCGTCCCGTCAAACAGAATATCCCCTGTCCGATCCCGCTCGATGCCCAGATTCATCACCGCGCCCAGCACGTCCCGGTGCGACAGCTCTTCCGCGAACCGCTTCTGCAGCGGCGCGATGCAGATCCAGACCACCGGCGACGCGTCGGCCGCGTTCTCCAGATAGGAAGGCGCGAACACAACCGTCTGCCGCTCCGCCCCGTCATATCCGCCGCAAAGCGCGGCGCGCACATCCGGATACGCCCGCTCCATCCGAAGGAACACCTCCTGCCCCTCCGGAGAAAGAAACGCCGAATGCGTCGGAATCTCCCGTTCAAAACAAAGCCGCTCCAGTTCCTGGAGGCGGTTTATCAAATGTTCGTTCATCGTACAGACCTCAAAACAACGCCGACCGAGCCGGCAGGCGACGTGCGCGAGAGGGCGCGCGGCGTCCTGCGGACGCCATGCTTGCGCGCCGACCGAGCCGGCAGGCGAGATCGAACCCGGATA
>JAZQBE010000068.1:0-41456 GCA_045545575.1 Shuttleworthella sp. | reverse complement strand
TAGGCGGCCTTGATTTTCTTGACCGCTTCGATGATGTTGCGGGAATGGCCGTGGGCGCTGTCGACGACGACCACGTCCACGTGGGCCGCCATGAGGGCCTCGATGCGGTCCATCATGTTGGCGGTCAGGCCGACGCCGGCGCCGCACAGAAGGCGTCCCTGCGCGTCCTTCGCGGACAGCGGGTATTTGATCTGCTTTTCGATGTCCTTGATGGTGATGAGGCCGCGGAGATTGAAGTTCTCGTCGACGATGGGCAGCTTTTCCTTGCGGGCTTTGCCGAGGATCGTCTTCGCCTCTTCAAGCGTGATGCCTTCCCGGGCGGTGACCAGCTGGTCGCTCGGGGTCATGGCTTCGCTGATTTTTCTGGAGAAATCGGTTTCGAACTTGAGGTCGCGGTTGGTGATGATGCCGACGAGGCGGCCGTTCTTGCCGTCTTCCGTCACCGGCACGCCGGAAATGCGGAATTTGCCCATCAGCTCGTCCGCGTCCTGCAGGGTGTGGTTCGGGGTCAGGGAGAAGGGCTCGGTGATGACACCGTTCTCGGAACGCTTGACCTTGTCGACTTCCTCGGCCTGCTGCTCGATGGTCATGTTCTTGTGGATGATGCCGATGCCGCCCTGGCGGGCCATGGCGATCGCCATCCGGTGCTCCGTCACGGTATCCATGGCGGCACTCATCATGGGGATGTTGAGGATGATCTTCTTCGTCAGGCGCGTGCGAAGATCGATCATGTTGGGCGTAACCTCCGAGTATTGAGGTACAAGAAGAACGTCGTCAAAAGTGATGCCTTCACCGATAATTTTGCCCATGCAATCCCTCCGATTCTGAACTGATGAAAATGGTTTTAGAAATTGTATCAGCAAGCGCGCGCACTGTCAACGCACCAGCTGTCGAAATCCGCTTTTCTTTTCGGACTCCTTTTGTAACATCCGTCAAACCCGCGCCGCGCTCTAAAAATCGTCCTTCGGGATGTCGTCGCGGAAGAACCCGGCAAGTATATCAAACAGGACCCAGACAATGCCGGCAGCGGTTGTAGAGAAAAACACCCGGACAACGGCCGAAAGCAGCAGGCTGCTCGTCAGCGTCCCCTGTGTGAAGGCTGCGTACAGCTCGCGCAGCGGGACAAACAGCAGCCAGTAGCCGCCGAAATAAACCGCCAGCAGCACGCCGAGTACGCTCAAAAGAACGGCGATGGCTTTTCGGACACTCTTCTTCATAAAGCTTCATTCAACAGCCGGCCCCCGGGACGGAGCAGCGGCAAAAAACAGGGAAACGGATATCGTTTTAGTTTTAACATTACAGGGGCAAAAAAGCAACCCGTTCTACAGCCGGAACAGGCCGAAAAGACCGATGGCGGCGGCCGCCGCGGCGCCGGCGATCACGTCCCGGATGAAATGCAGGCCCGAAGCGACGCGAAGCGCGCCCAGGCCGGCCGCGAAAACCAGAAGAACCGCGCCCGCCCACGGATTCGCGCGCAGGACGGCCATGGCGATCAGCACCGCGCAGAAGGTGTGGCGGCTCGGAAAGCTGCGTCCCGGCACGTCCCGCTCCTGCAGCGGCTCGATGTCGTAGACCTCGCAGGGCCGCGGCCGGTCCAGGATTCTGCGGAAGACGGAAAGCACCATAAAACCGGCGGCGGGAACCAGCACCGACCGCCACAGAAGGGTATATTCGCGGCGGTAGGCCAGCACCGCCAGCAGCAGGCTGTAGGAAATCGCAAACAGCCATTCCAGCACAACCATGCCGGCCGCCGCGGCCTTTGCCCGGCGCGGGTCCGCCGAAAACCACGAAAGCGAACGGCGGTACAGCTCCTCTGTCATAAAACCTCCCGGAAAGAAAAACCCCGTATGGGATACGGGGTGTCAGACGTCTGAAAGAAGGCCGGCAATCCGGGCCTCGATCTCCTCCACCGGCTTGCCGAGGACAAAGGCGATTTCCTCGTACAGCTTGCGGCCGGCGACGGCCAGGGCTTTTTCGTCCTGAGACATGATCTTCTTGCCGGCTTCCATCCGGATCCGGCGGCGCACGAAGACCGTCTTGATGATGCGTGCCAGCTCCATGGGATCGAAGGCCGCGATGCGCTCTTTATAGATTTCGGCCATCTGCCGCTCGTTGGGGGCGTCCAAAATCTCCAGGCCGACGATGGCGTCTTCGATGGCCCGGACGTCCTCGGCCGTGATGACGTCACGGATCCGCTGTCTGGCGCCTTCCACCGGCGTAATCACCTGGCTGCCGCTCATAAACACGGGTTCGAGCAGATAATAAAGACGTTCGCTCCCCTTGCCGGAGAGCGCACGTTCTTCAATCGACTGCACGCGGCAGACGCCGCTGCTTTCATGCATGATATAGGATCCGACCTCGTAGTGCTCCATATTCACCTCATAGACGCGTTTTCGGAGTTCGTTGGAGCTTCTCCCTGCAATACCTTTCCTGCGTCTTTTTTCTGCAATACAGATAAAGTATAGCACAACGTCCAAAAAAACAACAGAAAAATTTTAAAAAATGCTTTACAAAGGAGCGTGGTTAGGATATTATATACGGTTTTATATCTGTCCGCTGTCTTCCCCGCGGACCGCCGGCCGGCTTACGCGCCGGTTTTTGCGAGGGTTTCGATCACGTCCCGGACGAAAGCATAGGTGCGCGCCGCGGAGGACACGGACAGACGTTCCTTCGGCGTGTGGATGTCCCACATGTCCGGGCCGATGGACACCGCGTCGAGATCCGCGATTTTCCCGGCGAAGATGCCGCATTCCAGACCGGCATGAATGGCCTCCACCTTCATCTCCTTCCCCGTCGCCGCGCGGTAGGCGCCGCACACGACAGGCCGCAGGACGGAATCCGCCCGGTATTCCCAGGCCGGATAGCGGCTGCGCAGCACATAATCCGCGCCAAGGCTTTCCGCCGTCAGCTGCATCCGGGAGCACAGCGCATCAAAGGCGCTTGTCACCGAACTGCGCGGCGCATAGGACAGGCTGAGTTCCGTCTCCGCTGTCTTTGCAATGCCCAGGTTTAAGGACGTCTCCACCAGGCCGGGAATCCGGTCGCTCATCCGCACGACACCGTTCGGAAGGGACAGCATCAGTGCCAGTGCGCGGCGCGTATCCGCTTCCGTCATCGGCAGCATCCCGTCCTCCGGGGCCAGATACACGTGCACCGCAAACCCGGGGTCGGAAACCGCGTATTCCGCGGCCGCCTCGGCGGCAAACCGCTCAATCCGGCTGACAAACGCCAGCTCGTCCTCCAGAACCCTTACGACCGCTTCTGCGCCGCGCGGAATGGCGTTGTCCTTTTCCCCGCCGTCGATGGAAACCAGCGCAAACCGCGCGCCGTCCTGCGCGGCCTGCGCAAGAATCCGCGCCGCCGCCAGCGGCCCGTTGGCGCCGCCCTTGTGGATTTCCCCGCCGGAATGGCCGCCGGACAGGCCCTCCACCGAAACCAGAACGTTCTCACCTTCCATCGGCCCGCGTTTTACGGGCAGCGAAATGTCGATCCGTCCGCCGCCGGCGCAGCTGGACAGCAGGATGCCCTCGTCCTCGGAATCCAGATTCAGCAGCCGATGGCCGCGCAGGATCGAGGTGTCCAGGCCGGCCGCGCCTTCCATTCCCACCTCCTCCGAAACGGTGAACACGCACTCCAGACGCGGGCAGCGCAGCGTCTCGTCCGCCAAGAGCGCCAGCATGTAGGCGACGGCAATGCCGTCGTCTCCGCCTAAAGTGGTCCCTTCCGCCGACAGCAGGTCGCCGTCCAGCACCAGATCCAGCCCTTCTTTTTCCATATCCTTCGCGCAGTCCGCTTCCTTTTCGCAGACCATGTCCATATGGCCCTGCAGAATCAGCGGCTCCGATCCTTCACAGCCCGGTGCGGCCTCGCGGATGATCACCACGTTGTACAGATCATCCTGCACGTAAAACAGGCCGTGGGCCTTCGCAAAATCCACCAGATAATCACTGACGGCCTTTTCATGATAGGAAGGCCGCGGAATGGCCGCGATCTCGCGGAAATAGTGAAAAACGTCCTGCGGCTGAAGCGAATCCAAAGTCATTTCATTCCTCTTTCTGATGCGTTCCATGTACAAATCGGGCAGGAGAAAACCCCTGCCCGAATCATTGCTTTTTTCCTACTTTCCTTCGTAGGTCACGACGGCGTCCACGTCGTACTTCGCCAGTTTTTCTCTGCCCTTTAAGCCGGCCAGCTCCATCAGGAAGATGATCTTGACCACTTCGCCGCCAAGCTCTTCCACCAGCTTCGCCGATGCTTCGATCGTACCGCCGGTGGCGATCAGATCGTCCACGATGACCACCTTCTGGCCCGGCTTGATGGAATCGGTGTGCATCTCCACCGTGGCAGAACCGTACTCCAGATCATAGGACTGCTCGATGGTTTCACGGGGCAGCTTGCCCTTCTTGCGCACCAGGACGAAGGGCTTGTGCAGCGCGTAGGCGATCGGCGCACCCATGATGAATCCGCGGGATTCCGCGCCGCAGATGACGTCGCATTCCACGCCGTCCAAAAGCCTGATCATCTCGTCGATGGCCAGATGAAAACCGTCCGCGTCCTGCAGAACGCTCGTGATGTCCCGGAAAATGATGCCCGGCTCCGGAAAATCCGGAATGCTCATAATGTAATCTTCAACCCGTTTCATGATGTTCCCCTCTTTTGTTTTCTGAATCACAAAAACGTATGGCCGCATCCGCAGCGGATCCGACCGTTCGATTATACCATATCCGCGTCTTTCTTGTCATTCACTTTGCCAACGTCCGCCATATCCTGTATAATCTCGGAAAACGACCGTTTTCTGAAAGGAATCTTCCATGAACGTTTACGATTTTGACGGCACCATCTACGACGGGGATTCTTCCCGCGATTTCATCATCTTCTGCTACGCGCGCCATCCGCTGTGTGCTTTAAAGCGTCTGCCCGGCGTGGCCGCCGCCGTCGTTTCGTTCTTAACGAAGCGAAGCCGCCTGGGAGACATGAAGGCGAAGATCTTTCAGATCACGGCGGATCTGCCGGATCTTTCCGCGGAGCTGACCCGCTTCTGGGACAGTCATGAGAAAAAGATCCGTCCCTGGTATTACGAGCAGAAAAAGGACGACGACGTCATCTGCTCCGCTTCGCCGGAATTCCTGCTGGAGGAAATCATCCGCCGGCTGGGGCTGTCCGCGCTGATCGGCACGCGCATCGATCCACGCACGGGCACGCTGACCGGCGAAAACTGCAAGGGCGAAGAAAAAATCCCCCGCTTCCGCGCCGTATTCCCGGACGCGGAGGTCGAGGAATTCTACTCCGACAGCCGCTCGGACACGCCGCTGGCGAACATCGCCCATAAAGCCTTCCTGGTCAAGGGAAACCGCAGGGAGGATATCCTCCCCTGGACAGAATAAAAAAAATCATCCGCCGCGTCCTTCTGTGACGCGGCGGATGTTTTTTATTACACACTTATACGCGGTATTTCCAGATGCACTGCAGGGCGCGCACGCCGTCCCTCCAGCCGATCTTCTTGCCTTCCTCGTTGCTGCGCGGATCATAGGAAATCGGCACTTCCATAATCTTGATCTTCTTCTTCGACAGCTTGCCGGTGATTTCCGGTTCGAAGCCGAAGCGGTTTTCCTCGATCGCAATCGCCTGGATCACGTCGCGGCGGAAGCACTTGTAGCAGGTTTCCATATCCGTCAGATGCTGGCGCGTCATGATGTTGGACAGGATCGTCAGGCCCTTGTTGGCGAGGCGGTTCGCCAGGTATCCCTTGGCCTTCTGGTTGAGGAAGCGGGATCCGTAGACCACCAGCGCCTGGTTTTCAAAGACCGGCTCCACCACGAGCGGGTACTCGTTGGGGTCGTATTCCAGATCCGCGTCCTGAATGATCACGGCGTAGCCGGTGGCCGCCGCGAACCCGGTGCGCAGCGCGCCGCCCTTGCCCGTGTTCTGCTCATGGTAGATCACCTTGTCCACCAGGGGCTCGACCTGCTCCTTTAACACGTCGCGGGTGCCGTCGGTGGACATGTCGTCCACCACGATGATTTCCTTATGCTCAATCGGCGCTTCCTTCACGCGCTGAATGATCTCCAGAATGCTGTCCTTCTCGTTATAGCAGGGAATCACAACGCTTAAAACTTTCTCTTTTCCCATGATCCTCTCCTTTACTTGCCTGCCAGCAGCGCTTCCCGGCGCGCGATGGCCAGATCGTGCTCCGTCATCAGACGCACCAGCTCCTCATAGCTGGTCTTCAGCGGGTTCCAGCCGAGCTTCGTGCGCGCCTTGGTGGGATCGCCCCACAGGTCCACGACGTCCGTCGGCCGGTAGAAGGCCGGGCTGACCGCCACGACGACCTGTCCGCTGGCCTTGTTGATGCCTTTTTCGTCCACACCGCTGCCCTGCCATTCGATCTCGATGCCGGCGTGATGGAAGGCCAGCTCGGCAAATTCGCGCACGGTGTGCTGCACGCCGGTGGCGATGACGTAGTCGTCCGGCTCATCCTGCTGCAGGATCAGCCACATGCATTCCACATAGTCCTTGGCATAGCCCCAGTCCCGCTTGGAATCCAGGTTGCCCAGATACACCGTATCCTGCAGACCGCAGGCGATGCGGGCGGCGGCCAGCGTGATCTTGCGGGTGACGAAGGTCTCGCCGCGGCGCTCGGATTCGTGATTGAACAGAATGCCGTTGGCGGCGAACTGCCCGTAGGCGTCGCGGTACTGGCGCATCATCCAGAAGCCGTACTGCTTGGCCACCGCGTAGGGGCTGTAGGGATGGAAGGGCGTGTTCTCGTTCTGCGGAACCTCCTCGACCTTGCCGTACAGCTCGGAGGTGGACGCCTGGTAGATGCGGCAGGTTTTGTCCATGCCCAGGGTATGCACGGCGTCTAAGATTCGAAGGACGCCAAGGGCGTCCACGTCGCCGGAATACAGCGGTACGTCAAAGCTGTTCTGCACGTGGGACTGGGCGGCGAGATTGTAGATCTCGTCCGGGCGGACCGAGGAAATGATGCGGAACAGCGCGTTGGAATCGGTCATGTCCCCATCGTGCAGGGTGATGCTTTTGGCCGCGATCAGATGATCGATGCGCTGGGTGTTGGACACCGAGGAGCGGCGGGTGATGCCGTGCACCTCATATCCCTTTTCCAGCAGAAACTCCGCCAGATAGCTTCCGTCCTGTCCCGTAATACCGGTAATCAGTGCTTTTTTTGCCATTCCTTTGCTCCTTCTGTCATTTGTTCTGCCCGTACGCGGCCATATCCGCGATGGTCTGTGAAAGCGTAATCTGCGGCTCCCAGCCGCACAGCCGGTGAATGCGCTCATACGAGCCGGTCACCGCGCGGTTTTCCTTCGGACGCACCAGGGCCGGATCCGTCTCATAAGCAACGGAAATGCCCAGGGTTTCGGCGATCCGATCCGCCGCTTCCGAAAGCTTTGTGCCCCGGCCGGAACAGATGTTGTACACCTCGCCGGGCGTGCCCTTCTCCAGCAGCATGCGGTAGGCGCGCACCACGTCGCGCACGTCCGTAAAGTCGCGGATCACGGTCAGGTCGCCGGTCCGGATGGTGCCGGACGTCTCGCCGCGGCGGGCGATCTGCATCATCCGGTCCAGAAATCCGCTGATCACGAAGCGGTTGTCCTGTCCGGGACCGATGTGGTTGAAGGACCGGGTCAGGACGATGTCCATCCCGAAGCTGTCGGTAAACAGCTTTGCGAGCATCTCCTGGGAAACCCGGGCGACCGCGTAGGGGTTCTGCGGCCGCAGCGCGCAGTCCTCCGTGATCGGCAGTTCGTCCTCCGATACGTTTCCGTACACCTCGGACGACCCCACGGACAGGATCCGGCAGGGATGGGGAAGACCGCGGACGGCCTCGGCCAGGTTCAGGAAAATGCGGGTGTTGTTGCCAAAGCATTCCGCCGGGTGCTCCCAGCTGTAGGCGACGCTCGAAAAGGCGGCCAGATGAAGCACGGCGTCCGGTGAAAAGGCGCGCACCGCTTCTTCAAGCGCCGCAGCGTCCAGCATGTCGCAGGCCGTAAAAGCGGCCGAAAGCGGCGTCTCTTCCGAAAGGTCGTACGCCGGCGGCCGCACGTCGAGCCCGAGCAGCGCCGCATCCGGGCACGCCTCGGCGATCTCGTGCAGGAAATGCCGCCCCACGAATCCGGAAAAGCCCGTCACAAGGATTCTTTTCATGCTTTCTTCTCCAGAAAGATCTTCCGGGTCACGAAATTATAAATCATGACGATGCCCGTCGCGCCGATCTTCGCAAGCATGTTCATCCACTTGATCGGCAGCCAGCCGGAAAGCCAGTTCCAGTGCATGTAGATGCCGTCGATGCAGACGTAAAGGATCAGCTCGTTCAGCAGAAGGCCGAGGGCGCTTAAAATCACGAACGTGACGAATTCCCGCGTCTTCGAAATGTCGTCCCGGGACACGAAGACGTACTTCATGCTCAGGATGTAGTTGAAGATCACGGAGATCACGAATCCGAAAAAGCCGGCGATCATATAGGGGACGCCGAGCACATTGCACAGAAGGGTATATACCCCAAAGTCCACGAAGAAGCTTAAAAAGCCGACCACGCCGAATTTCAGAATCTGCTGGATCAGGTTCGGTTTTTCGCTGTGCTGTGTTTCTTCTGTACCTGCCATGGAATTGCTCCTTTACTTTGCGCGAAGACGGATGCCGACCAGGCGCACGATGGTCTTCAGATAACTGATGATATAGGGGATCAGCTGCCGCTTCGATTCGCCGTACATCCGCTTCGAGAACGTGATCGGCACCTCGCCCACCGCCAGCTTCTTCCCGGGGCGGTTCAGCTTCAGCTTCAGAAGCACCTCCTCGAGCACGTCGTAGTTGCGGCATTCGAGGGTCACCTTTTTCAGCTCTTCGGTGTGGTACATCCGGTAGTCCGTCGAAAGGTCCTTTGCCGAGACGCCGATCGCGATGCGGTAGGCGAAATTGAGCATGTGCGACATGATGCGCGACGAAACCGCGTCGTTGGATACGCCGCCCGCCGTGTAGCGGGAGCCGATGACGACGTCGCAGTGTTCCTTCGTGAATTTCTCATAGATCGCCGGAATGTACTTCGGCGGATGGGAGCCGTCCGCGTCGAGGATCAGGAACTTGTCCTCCTTCGCCTCGGCGATGGCCGTCCGGAACGCACCTCCGAAGCCCGGCTCGCGCTGGTTGACGTAGCGCGCGCCGTTTTCGGCGCAGACCGCGGGCGTATCGTCCTGGGTCACCTCGGTGTCGACGATCAGCAGCTCGTACGGTTCCCCGCATTTTTCCACCTCCCGGCGGATTTCCGGGAGAAGCACCTTTAAATTATCCGCTTCCTTATAGGCAAGAAGCACCACACTGATTCCCATTTATTCCTCCACCAGAAACGCCGCCAGACCTGCCAGATCCGCCGGATCCTTCGCCGCGACTTCACCGCTGCGGATGAAATCCGCGTCCGGCGTCAGCGCAGCGAATACATAGCGCGACAGCTGCGACTTCAGATTCAGGACGTCGCCTTCCTTTGTCGTAAAAAACACCTCGCCGCCGCAGGACGCGCATGCCTTTAAAAAATCCGCGTAATGAATGTCCTCTCTCAGTTTCATGGATTCCCCCTTTCCCCGCAAAGGACGGCCGGGCCGGATGTCCCGGTCTTTGATAATTTACGCTCTCCCGCAAAACCGGCGGAGCATGACCGCGAACACGCGGCGCGCGTTGCGAAGCAGCACTTCGCGCGGCAGACGGCCGCTTTGGACGGCTTTCTCCAGTTTCGCGGTGATGCTTCCGTCATTCTCGCCGGGCGTCAGCCACGAAATGCCGGCTTTCGCCGCCTCGGCAATATCTACTGTATCATAGCTGCTCCAGTCTGTCATGGCAAATCCGTCAAAACCGTAATCCTTCCGGAAAATGCCGTCGATGAGAATGGAGTCGGAGCCGCACATGCTGCCGTTTAAGGCATTGTAGGCCGTCATGATCGTATCCGGCTTCTCCTCGCGGATGAGCACGGCAAAGGCGCGCAGGTAGATCTCGCGCAGCGCCCGCTCCGGCACGAGGGAGTGATTGCGCTTGCGCGCCGTCTCGCAGTTGTTGCAGGCCACGTGCTTGACGCTGTCGGAAATCCCCGCCGCATGCAGGCCCCGGACCTGGGACGCGGCCATCAGGCCGGCGAGGAGCGGATCCTCGGAGAAGTACTCTGGCTGGCGTCCGTTTAACGGCGCGCGGTGAATGTTCATGGCCGTCGCAAGGATCATCTGAATGTCGTTTTCCGCCGCCTCTTCGCCGATCACGCGGCCGACGGCTTCGGCGAGATCCCGATTCCAGGTCTGGCACACCACCACGCTCGTCGGCATGCCGATGTTCGGCCGGCGAAGGTTCACGCCGCTGTTGCCGTCCGCGCAGATGTAATGGGGTACGCCCAGCGCTTCAAGGGGCGCCATCCGCCCGGCTTCGCCCTTGCCGTCCATGGACCAGCCGTCGCCGTACATCACGTTTAAGCGGGCCAGCTGCGCATCCGTAAGCTGTGCCGTAAAGGCATCCAGAAGCGACGGATCCGCTTCCAGATCGGACCAGAGAACGGGGCTGGCCGATGCCGGAACCGCCTGTACGCCGGCGATCTCGTCCATCGTCTCGGGCAGGGGCCGCGGGCGCGGCGACGTCAGCTGAAGGCAGTCCTCTTCCTGTGCGCCCAGCACCTTCGTCAGATCCCCAACGGCGCTGGTCTTTCCGGTTTTTTTCGAAATCGTTTCGAATTCAACGGGCGCGGGCAGGCGGTACGCATATGCCGCGAGCACCCGCTCTTCGGCCTCGATCCGGCCGATCTCCTGCGCGTCGCGCACGTTTTCACCGGCGAAAAAGACATAGGTGCCGCCGGACAGCACCCAGGCGTTGCGCGCTTCGTCCCAGGTGCCCAGGTCATCCGCAAGCACCGGGATGCACAGTTCTTCCGATTCCCCGGGCGCCAGTTCTTTTGTCTTCGCGAAGCCCGCAAGAATCCGCGCCGGCTGCTCCTGCAGGGTCTCGGGCTGCGCCGCGTACACCTGCGCGACGGCCTTGCCTGGCACGCTGCCGGTGTTGGTGACGGTCGCCTTCACCGCGGCAAAGGATTCCGCCGTCCCGGACAGAAGCTCCGCCTGCATCGCGAAGGTCGTGTAGGACAGGCCGAAGCCGAAGGGATACGCCGCCTCGCGGCCGAAGGTCTCGTAATAGCGGTAGCCGACGTAGATGTTCTCTTCGTAGCAGGTCTGGGTCCAGATGCCGTCGTCGGAACGGATCACCTCGCCGGCGTAGAAATTGGCATTGGCCGGATTATCCTCGTAGGTCCATGTCCAGCTGTCGCTTAAATGGCCGCTGGGATTGACGCGGCCGTCCAGAACAGCCAGCAGCGCTTCCGCCGCCCCCTGGCCGGCCAGCCCGGTGTACAGCACCGCGTCCACGCCGTAGTCCCGGACCCAGCGCATGTCGATGGGATAGCCCGTATTGATCAGCACCAGCGTTTTTGAAAAGACGGCCGTGATTTTCGCCAGCAGCGCCTCTTCCTGCGGCGTCAGATAATACTCGCCCGGCTGCGGACGGCAGTCGATGTTCTCGCCGGTGCCGCGGGTCAGAATGAGGATGCCCAGGTCCGAGGCCGCTTTCGCCTTTGCGAAAACCGCGTCGTCCGGCAGGTCATTGACTGCCAGCTGATAAAAAGCGTCCAGATCCGGCTGCATCGTAAAACCGGAGGTCTCGGCGATCGCCTCGCGCAGGGTGCGCATAAAACGGGGATTGATCTTGCCGGCGCCCGTGGCGCTGTTGCGGAAATTGGTGACGCCGTCGCCAAAGAGATTGAGAACGGCATCCTTCGCAAGGGGCAATACGCCGTCGTTCTTTAACAGCACCATGCCCTCTTCCGCCGCCTGCGACGCGACGGCGTCATGGGCCGCGAAAGACGGGTCGGGCACCGGCCGGGGCGTCGTAGACAGCGTCACTTCACAATCTTCGACGGGCTGGCCGTCAGCGCCGGTAAAACCCGTCAGACGCAGCGTATGCTCTTCCCCGTAGCCCACTTTGCCGCGCACCGGGACACCGAGCATCGCGCGGTCCATCCCCGGAAGGGACAGATGGGAATAGTAGCAGCCGGAAAGCTCCGCGCCGTCAAGAAGCACCTTGCCCATCACGCTTTCGTCCAGCAGGCGTGTCGGAATCAACATGACGGAACCCACGCACTTGCGGTCAAACATGTAGAACTGCTGCTCAATCTCCTGCGGATTGTAGACCAGCGGCCCCATCGAAATAAACGGCGGCATCGAAGCCGGATCCATACCCATCATTTCAGAAACGTCTGCCATGTCTATCTCCTTTCGTTTCCTTCGGACAAACAGATTTTACAGGTTTTTAGAAGCCGATACATTGACGGCGATTCGGGAGAAGGCGTTTTGGGCGGGACGCTTTCGCTCCGAACCTCGCAGCAGCGGACGCTAAGGCTCCCGCATTCGCGGATCGCCAAGCGCCGGCGCTCGGGACGGCCCGCCAAAAACCCTTCATCCCTGCATCGCCTTATCGCAGCGGCCTTTAAAGCCTTTTTCACTTTTGGACCGGCTGCAGACTGCAGACCGCGAAGCCAATGCGGCAGGCGCAAAGCGAACCATTGGCCAAAGGCGAGGAAGGCGCGAGCATAGCGAAAGCCGCGGGAGCGACTACCCGAAGGGGCGCCGAAGGCGTTTAGCGGACGCGGCTTTCAATAGGCGGCGCAGCGCCGACGAAGCCGACGCCTGTGGGCGTGCGCCGGCCGCATGGCAAGCAGCGCAAAGCACCATTTCAAAACCGATCCGTTTTCATTAAAACATCTCACAGCAGGAGGATATCAAACCATGACACCGAAAGAACGCATCGAGGCCGCTAATCAGAAGGCCGGTGAAATCCTGACCGGCGGACGCCCGAAGTGGGTGGACGTCGCGCCCGCCATCGACGTGATTCCCGGCATGACGGAGAAGACCGTGCTGATCGCCGGCCCGCCGATTGCCCCGGAGAACATCCCCGACGCGATCCGCACCGCGATCTGCGGCGCGATCCAGTATGAAGGCCTGGCCGACAGCAAGGAAGCCGCGTGGGCTTTGGTGGTCTCCGGCGACGTGTCCGTCGAACCGGCCCAGGATCACGATACGGCCTGCGGCGCCGCGATGGCGCTGTCCGCCCACATGGACGTGCTCGTCTGCGAAGATACGGTCTACGGCGGCCGGGGCTTCTGCGCGCCGCACCCGGGCCCGGGCAGCCACGTGCTGCGCTGGGGCGTCTACGATGAAAAGGTGCAGGCGGATCTGGAATACTTCCGCGATCACTACTGCCCGGCCCTGCGCCGCATTTTAGCGCGCACCGGCGGCTTCGACCTGGTCGAGATTTTAAGCAAGACCGCCGGCATGGGCGACGAGAACCATAACCGCCAGACGGCGTCGACGATGTACCTGGCGCTTCGCATGATCCGCGCCCTTGCCGAGGACGATTTTGCGGACCGCGACGATACCATCGTCCTGCTCTGCGACAACGAACGCTTCTTCCTGCACGTGATGATGGCCGGCGCGGAAGCCGTGCTCGCCTCCGTCAAGCAGATCCCGGATTCCACCGTGATGGTGTCCATGGGCGGAAACGGCGTCGAATTCGGTGTGCAGTTCGCCGGACTTCCCCATCAGTGGTTCACCGCCGAAGCGCCCATCATCCGCGGCCTGTTCTTAAAGCCGACCTACACCGACGCCGACATGCTCGGCTTCTTAGGCGACAGCTGCGTGACGGAAGTCTACGGCTTAGGCGGCATGTCCGCCATCGCCGGCCCGGGCTACGTCATGCTGTCCGGCGGCACCTTTGAAGACGGCATTCAGCGGACGGAGGACGCCCGCACCGTCAGCGTCGCGGAACACACCTTCGCGCCGGTACCGTGGTGCCACAACTGCGGCTTCCCGGCGGGCGTCGATCTGCGCAGGGTCGTCGCCACCGGCGTCCTGCCCACCAGCCACGGCGGCGGCACGTTAAAGGCCGGCGGCCAGGGCACCATGGGCTTCGCGAAGCTTCCGATGGAGTGCTTCGTCAAGGGCCTGCGCGCGTTCACCGAGAAGATGAAGGAAGCGTAAAGTCGCTGTTTTACGCATCTTAAAAGCCTCACTGATCATTAGGAAGAATAACAGGAAAAGAGACCGATTATGCTGTATTCCATCGTAAAAAAGAACCAGTACCGTGATTCCCTGGCCTGCCTGTACGCCATGGCCCTGATCGTGGACCAGGAAGGGGTCGAAAAGGCCTACGTGTCCATGGCCACGGCATCGGCGAAGGACACCTTTGAGGAACTCGGCCTTGCGACCGACGAGATCCGTGCGGCCTCCGACGGCGATTACTGCATCGCCGCGGAAGCGGATTCCAAAGAAGCCTTCGACGCCGCCGTCGCCCTGTGCGAGCAGGACGAGCACAAATCCGAGGGAACCGAGCACTACCGCACGGTTTCAGATGCCGTCAAAGCGCATCCGGCCGCGAATCTCTGCCAGATTTCCGTCCCGGGTGAATACGCCTATGAAGTGACGAAAGACGCCCTGATGCACGACATGCACTGCATCGTCTTTTCCGCGAACGTGCCCTTGGATCAGGAGCGGAAGATGAAGGAGCTCGCCCGGGAGCGCGGCCTGCTTTGCATGGGCCCGGACTGCGGCGTGGCCAATATCAACGGCGCAGCGTTCGTCCTGTCGAGCATCACCGGGCGCGGGCCCTTCGGCATCGTCGGCGCGTCCGGCTGCGGCATTCAGCACGTCGCGTCGATGCTGCATCAGGCCGGCAGCGGCGTGACCCAGACCATCGGCACCGGCGGCAAAGACCTGACGGACGAGGTCGGAGGCATCACCTTCTTCATGGGCATCGACGCCCTGGAGGCCGACCCGGACACGAAGTATCTGATTCTGATTTCCCACAAGCCGGGCGACACCGTGCTTCCGCGGATGCTTGATCGCATCAAAGCCTGCACGAAGCCCGTCATCGCCTGCCTGCTGGGCGCGGACTGCGAAGCAGAAGTCAGAGAAGCCGGCGCTGTCTGGGCGGACAGCCTCGACGCCTGCGGACTGGCGGCCCTTTCCCTGATCGGAAAGACCTATCCCTTCGACACGGAAGAGCAGCTGTGGGAAAAGGCCCGCGCGGCCGCGTCACAGCTGGCGCCGGAACAGAAATACGTGCGCGGGGTGTTCTGCGGCGGAACCTACTGCGACGAAGCCATGAAGACGATGCAGGCGCGCCTCGGCGGGATTTATTCCAACTGCCCGCTCTCGGAGGAACTGCGCCTGGCCGATTCGATGGTCAGTGTCCGCCACACCATCGTGGACAGCGGTGAAGAGGAATTCACCGCCGGAAAGCCGCACCCGACCCTGGAACCCTCGGTCCGCCTGCCCCTGATCGCCAAGGAAGGCGACGATCCCGAGACCGCCGTGCTTCTGCTGGATCTGATCCTTTGCCCTCCGGAGGTCGCCAATCCGGCAGAAGTCACCTTAAAAGGCATCGCGGACGCCCGTGCGCGCGCGGCGGCGCACGGACATACGCTGGCCGTGGTCGCATCGGTGCTCGGCACCGACGCGGACGTGCAGAATGCAAGCGTGCAGCGGAAGGTATTGGAAGATGCGGGCGTCATCGTCTGCGCATCCAACCGGCAGGCCGCCGAACTGGCCGCCATGATCGCTTCCCTGCAGGAGGGGAAGGCCTGAAAGGAATCGTGAAATGGAAGATATGAGCAAAATCAAGGCACTGTTTTCCTCGGACCTGGTCTGCGTCAACGTCGGCCCGCTTCAGATGGCGGACGCGATGAGCGCCCAGGGCGTGGAAACGATTCAGGTGGATTTCCGTCCGGCTGCCGGCGGCGATCCGGAGCTTCGTGAAATGCTGGACCTGCTGGGAGGACTGTAATGGTAAGAAGCTGGGATATCGTCACGGCCGGCCATCTGTCGGCGAACAAATTCTGGGGGGAAGAGGGCATGATGCCCCCGCGCGAAACGCTTGCGACCTGCACGCTGATCCGCACCGACGAGGGGAACATCCTCGTGGATCCCGCCCTGAAGGCCGAAGAGCTGACCAAAGCGCTGTTGGACCGCACCGGACTTCATCCGGAGCAGATTGATCTGATTTATGTCACGCACCGCCACGAGGATCACTGGATGGGAACAGAAGCATTCCCCCAGGCCAGGTTGCTGATGGCGGAGGACGATTGTGTTTTTCTTCAGAAAACCGCTCACGTCTTTTCTGAAGAGCAGCAGACGCAGATCCGCCGGTTTGAGCCCATGGGTGAGGGGGAGATCGCACAGGGGATCTGCACTGTTGCCCTGGGCGGGCACACCAAAGGGCTGCGCGGTCTTCTGATGGACGCACCCGAAGGCAAGGTGCTGATCACCGGCGATGCCGTCATGACGCGGGAGTTCTATCAGGCGCAGGAAGCCTTCTACTACAGCGTGGATCCGTATCAGGCAGCCTGTTCCGTGCACGACACCGTGGGCATGGCCGACGTGATCGTTCCCGGCCATGGCACGCCCTTCCTGCCGAAGGCCTGGCCGGCGCGGGAAATGACGCCGGAACCGCCGGTGTATGAGACGTTTGACGGCCCCTTTGGTTGCGCGACGCCCTTGTCGGTGTTCGATCAGTATCCGGCGGCGCTCGAAGTCTACCGGAAATGGTTCCCCTATCCGCAGGTGTCCGGAGACCGGTTTTTAACACTCAACGCCGATCTGCCGTTAAGCGTCTTTCTTGCGCCGCTGGCACGGGGCCGGGGCGAAGAAACGGCGCGGCGGCTGATCCTGAAACTGAATGAGGCGGCTTGCCAAAACCCATAAATGCGTGTACAATCGATGCACTGCCCAAAGTGGAACAGGGGTCAGACCCCTGTTCCACTTTTTCGGACGGTGCACTTTTTGGCTTGAAACCGGAACGGGTGCCTGACCCCCGTTCCGCTTTTGGTGATTCCTATGACGGCTGAAACGAAATCTTTTTACAAACGAGTGATCTGGGTCTCGGTCCCGATCATGATCCAGAACGGCGTCACGAACTTCGTCGGCATGCTCGACAACATCATGGTCGGCCGGGTCGGCACGGATTCCATGTCCGGCGTCGCGATTGTCAACCAGCTGCTGTTTGTCTGGTATCTGTGCTTTTTCGGCGGCCTTTCCGGCGTCGGCATCTTTACGGCGCAGTTCTACGGCAAGCGCGATGAAGACGGTGTCCGCTACACCGTGCGTCTGCAGGCGATCCTTGCGGTTATCCTGCTTGTGATCGGGGCGGCGGTTTTTCTGCTGGGCGGCGATACGCTGATCCGGCTGTATCTGACATCGGACGGCGGCGTCGGCAACGTGGACGCGACCTTCGGCTTCGCGAAGGAATACCTGGCGGTCATGCTTGTCGGCATGATCCCGTTTGCCATCTCGCAGGTATATGATTCGACCCTGCGTTCCTGCGGCGAGACGGTGGCGCCGATGAACGCGTCTCTCTTAGCGGTCGCGGTGAACCTCATCGGCAACTACATCCTGATCTTCGGCAAGTTCGGCGCGCCCGCCATGGGCGTCGTCGGCGCGGCTGTCGCGACCTGCCTGTCCCGCGTGGTTGAAGCCGGATACCTGCTGATTCACACCCACCGCCGCGGGGCAAAATACCCCTTCATGGCCGGGGCTTTCCGCAGCCTCTATGCGCCTGCCGGCCTGATCCGGGGCTGCGTCACCAAAGGCGCGCCGCTGCTGGCCAACGAATTCCTGTGGGCCGCCGGCCAGGCGGTCCTGACCCGCAACTACTCGCTGCGCGGGCTTTCCGTCGTCGCGGCGTTTAACATTTCGCAGACGATCTCCAACGTCTTCAACATCGCCTTCATCGCGATGGGAAGCGCGATTGCCATCATCATCGGGCAGGAGCTCGGCGCCGGCCATCTGAAAACCGTCCGCCGAGACGCGAACCGCCTGATCTGGTTCTCCGTGCTGCTGTGCGTGATCTCCGGTGTCGGCCTGTTTGCCGTCTCCGGCGTCTTCCCGCTGATTTACAACACCTCGGACGACATCCGCGCCACGGCCGGCGGACTCATCCGCATCGCGGCCCTCTTCATGCCGATGTACGCCTACGAAAACGGCGCCTACTTCACCCTGCGAAGCGGCGGCAAGACCGGCATCACCTTCCTGTTCGACTCCTGCTTCCAGTGGATCGCCTCTGTGCCGGTATCCTACGCGCTCGCCCGCTTCACCGGCCTGCCCATCCTGCCGCTGTACGCGCTGGTGCAGTCTGTGGAGCTGATCAAATGCGCGATCGGGTTCGTGCTCGTGAAAAAAGGCGTGTGGATTCAGGATCTGACGAACGTATAGGTTTTTACAAGCCGTTGCGTTGACGGCGATTCGGGAGAAGGCGTTTTTGGCGGGACGCTCCCGCTCCGGACCTCGCAGCAGCGGACGCTAAGGCTCCCGCTTTCGCGGATCGCCAAGCGCCGGCGCTCGGTACGGCCCGCCAAAAAGCCTCCATCCCTGCATCGCCTGATCGCACCGGCCTTTAAATACGCTTTTGTTTTGGAACGGCTGTAGACTGCGAAGCCAATGCGGCAGGCGCAAAGCGAACCGTTGGCCAAAGGCGAGGAAGGCGCGAGCATAGCGAAAGCCGCGGGAGCGACTACCCGAAGGGGCGCCGAAGGCGTTTAGCGGACGCGGCTTTCAATAGGCGGCGCAGCGCCGACGAAGCCGACGCCTGTGAGCGTGCGCCTGCTGCATGGCGAGCAGTGCACAGCATGATTTCAAAACCTATACCTTTTGCATTTCCCCCGCCTTTTTGTTAAGATAATATGTCGTATTGTTTTACGCGAACGAAGAAGGAAGCTTCATTATTATGACCAAGATTGCAGGTGTCCGTTTCCGGGGCACAGGAAAAGCATATTATTTTGATCCGGGCGAGCTGGAGCTTGCCGCGGGCGATATGGTAATCGTCGAGACCGCGTCCGGCCGGACCATGGGCGAGGTGCGCATCGCGCCGCGCGAGGTGGCGGACGAGGAGATCAAGCAGCCGCTGAAGCCCATCCTGGAGAAGGCGTCCCCGGAGGACGTCGAGCGCGCGGCGAAGAACAAAGAGCGCGAGAAGGAAGCCTTCGCCATCTGCAAGAAGAAGATCCGCGAGCATGGCCTGCAGATGAAGCTGGTCGATGCGGAATACACCTACGATAACCGGAAACTCATTTTCTGCTTCACGGCCGACGACCGGGTGGATTTCCGCGCGCTGGTGCGCGACCTGGCCGGCACGTTCCACACCCGCATCGAGCTGCGGCAGATCGGCGTCCGCGACGAGACCCGCATCATGGGCGGCCTCGGCACCTGCGGCCGCGAGCTCTGCTGCAAGAGCTGGCTGGTGGATTTCGCGCCGGTGTCGATCAAGATGGCGAAGGAGCAGAATCTCTCCCTGAACCCGACGAAGATCTCCGGCGTGTGCGGACGTCTGATGTGCTGTCTGAAGAACGAGGCGGAAACCTACGAGTACCTGAACAGCAATCTGCCCCACGTCGGCGATACGGTCCGGACGCCGGAAAACGAGCTTGCCCGCGTGCAGAGCGTCGGCATCCTGCGGCAGACGGTCCGCGTCATCCTGGAGCATGACGACGAGAAAGAGATGAAGGAATACCCGGCCGGCGAGCTGGAGATCGTCGAGCGCCGCAAGAAGGGCAAGGCGCAGACGCCGAAGAAGGACGCCTCCGGTGAGAACGGCGGCCAGGGCGGCGGAAACAAGGGAAACAACGGCGGAAACAAGAGTTCGAAGCAGGGCGGCGGAAACGGCGGAAATAAGGGCAATAACGGCGGCAGAGGAAACGGCGGCCGCGGCGACCAGAAGCCGTCCGCGAGGGAAGGTTCACCGGCCGACGGCGGAAAGGCCGACGGCGCAAAGGATGACGGCGCTCCGCGGAAAAACAACAATCATCGTTCGCGGAACCGGCGCAATCACAACGGCGGACAGAACGCCGGAAACCGTCCGGACGCGGAAGCATAAGCAGCAGGAACGATCAGGAGCACAGCAGTCACAGGAGACGCTGTGCTCTTTTTGAAAAGGAAACGTCTTTTAAACAAAAAAGGAAACAGCGATGACAGATACCCCCGGAACCCTTTATCTTGTGGCCACCCCCATCGGCAATCTCGAAGACATCTCGCTGCGCGCGCTGCGCGTCCTGAAGGAAGCGGACCGGATCGCCGCGGAGGACACGCGGCATTCCCGCGGCCTGCTGACGCACTTCGAAATTCATACGCCGATGACGAGCTACCACGAATTCAACAAATTCGAAAAGGCCGAGGTGCTGCTTGCCGCCCTCAAGGAGGGGCAGAACATCGCACTGATTACGGACGCGGGCACGCCCGGGATCTCGGACCCCGGCGAGGTGCTCGTTGCCCGCTGCCACGACGAAGGCGTCCCGGTGGTTCCCGTGCCCGGGCCGGCGGCCTGCATCGCCGCGGTCACGGCGTCCGGCCTGCCCTGCCGGCGGTTCGCCTTCGAAGCCTTTCTGCCCCGGGAAAAGCAGGAGCGGGATCAGATCCTCGCGGAGCTGAAAAAAGAAACCCGCACCATCGTCCTCTACGAAGCGCCCCATCATTTAAAGAAGACTCTCGCGCAGCTGGCGGAAGCCCTCGGCACCGACCGGCGGATCACCCTGTGCCGGGAGCTGACAAAGGTCCATGAAGAAAAATGGCGCACCACGATCGGCGGCGCCATCGCGCACTATGAGGAAGAGGATCCCCGCGGCGAATACGTCCTCGTCATCGAAGGACGGCCCGCCGAAGAAGCCGCCGCCGAGGCCGCGGCCGGCTGGCAGGACATCAGCGTCGCGGAACACGTCCAGCGCTACCTGGACGCCGGCATGGACAAAAAGTCCGCCATGCGCCAGGCCGCCAAGGACCGCGGCATGTCCCGCCGCGACATCTACCAGGCTCTGCTGTGAGCCAACAGGGACAGTCCCCTTTGACGCATTGAGGATACGACCATGACGACAGACCGCAGTCAGCTGCGCCGCGAGGAAGCGGCCTACTATATGGAACATCCCGAGGATTTCAAGAAGTTCACGCTTCGGCTGCGGGAGGCCTGGTCGGCGTCCCTGCTGGGTGCGAAGGGCGAACCGCGGGATTTTGCAGATGGCCTGCGGGAGCTATACGATGGCATCGGCCGGAATACGGAGCTGCTGAAACTTTATCTGGCGGTCGGCATCTACCTGGGCTCGGAAACGGCTGTGGCGAACGGCGTGCCGGACGAAGAGGCCGAGCACATCAAACGGGAGCAGTTTGTGGAACTGGCCGGCGCGTCCTCCGCGGAGGAGGCCGAGCGGATCGCGCGGGCGACCGAGGACCGCCTGGCCGAGGCCTTCCGGCGCTACGGCATGCAGGGCTATTCCTGGATGACCCGTCAGGCCATCGAAGAAATCCACCGTCACCGCTACGGCGAAATCCGCGTGCAGGATATCGCTGCGCGCCTGCACGTCGGGCGCAGTCACCTGTCCGACGTCTTCCACAAGGAAACCGGGACGACGATGACACGGTATCTCCGCCAGGTCAAAATGCAGACCGCGGCCGAATTGTTCCGCGGCCACATGTATTCCCTGCAGGAAATCGCGGATATGCTCGGCTACCGCAGCACATCGCATTTCTCGTCCGCCTTCCGCGCATGCTACGGCATGTCGCCGGCGGAATACATGAACAGGGGGACAGGCACGTCGGCCACCCCGCAGCAGTGAGTCATGAGTCAAAAGGGGCTGTCCCTTTTGACTCTTTTTTAAAGTCAGAACAAATTCGAACAAATCAGAACAAAACCGCCGCCCGCTCCATTTTTTTTCAGTATCCTGTACTCATCAAAACGAATACATCACAATCACACCACCGAAACACAAAAGGAGGAAGCGGGCGATGAGAGCACAGAACTGGAACAGCGGATGGACACTGATGAACGGGGAGCCGTCCAATCTGCCGATGATGGAGGCCTATCAGCAGAAGACGGAGGTATCCCTTCCCCACGACGCGATGATTTCGCTGGATGTGGCTGCCGATACGGCGAACGGCGGACAGGGCGGATACTATCCGGGATGCGCGGTTACGTACCGCAAGACGCTGACCCTTTCCGAGGAGGATCTGGCCGGCAAGGTCATGCTTTCCTTTGACGGCGTTTTCGGCAAGACCCGCATCCGCGTCAACGGCAATCAGATCGCGCGCCACACCTACGGCTACTCGCCCTTTACCGTCGATATTACGTCCAAGGCCCGGCCCGGCGACAACGTGATCGACGTGATCGCGGATACCCGGTCCGAGATGATGGGCCGCTGGTACACGGGCACCGGCCTGTACCGGGGGGTGAGCCTTCTGACGTCGAAGAAAGCCCACATCGCGCCGGACGGCGTCTATATCTATATGAAAGAGGCGATGCAGAACGACGCCGCAGCCGCCCTCGAGATCACGGTCGCAAACGAATCCGCCGAGGATCTCTACGCCGACGTGGAAACCACGCTGACGCTGCGCAAAACACCGGCGCCGGGCGCGCGCTCCGCGGCGGATCCCGACGCGCAGCCGGCCGCCTGCGGAAAGGCCCGCGTCTTCATCCCGGCCGGAAAGACCCGCGTGGTGCGCGATACCATTGTGATCGAAAACGCCGCCCTCTGGAGCCCGGAGAATCCGAACCTCTACGACGTGGACGTCAAACTGACCGCCTTAAGCGGCCGCGCGGACGCCGCGAATGACGACGGCCAGCAGCCGGCGGGCGTGCTGGATACGGCGCACACCGTCACCGGCCTTCGCACCATTGCCGTCGACGCGGTCCACGGCCTGCGGATCAACGGCAAAGAATACAAGCTGAGGGGCGGCTGCATCCACCACGACAACGGCATCTTAGGCGCGGCGGCCTTTGCCGACGCGGAATACCGCAAGGTGCTGCGCCACAAGCAGAACGGTTTCAACGCCCTGCGCTTCGCCCACAATCCGGTGTCCGCCGAAATGCTCGCGGCCTGCGATGAGCTGGGCATGGCGGTGATCGACGAAGCCTACGACACCTGGAACGTCTCGAAGACGGCCAACGACTACGCCAACGAATTCGACGCGGAAGACGCCGGCATGACTGAGCTGGCCAGCGTCCTGCTTCGCGACCGCAATCATCCGGCCGTGATCTTCTGGAGCATCGGCAACGAGCTGCCGGAGCAGGGCGGCTTAGCCGACGGCTACGAGACCTCCCGCCGCCTGGCCGAAACCGTGCGCGCCTATGACCGCACCCGTCCCGTGATGGGCGCCCTGTGTTCCTTCTTCAACGGCCTCGACACCGACGACAACGCCCGCTTCTGGAAGTCCCTGATGGAGGATCAGGACGCTGCGAAAAACGCCGCCGGCGGCTTCTCCAACCTTGACTCGAAGTTCGGCCGCAACGTGTGGCTGGACTACACGGCACCCTTCGTCACCGACTGGGACGTGGTGGGTTACAATTACTTAAGCTACCAGTTCGACCCCAGCCACGAGCGCTTCCCGGACCGCGTCATGGCCACCACGGAAAGCAAGCCGGCCGAGATGGTCTCCTACTGGAACGAGGTCCTCGACCGCCCCTATGTGCTCGGCGACTTCGTCTGGACGAGCCAGGACTACATCGGCGAGGCGGCGATCGGCCGCAACTTCTACATCGACAGCATGGACGAGTTCGAGGCGGTCTCCCGGTCGATGCACAATGCCGAGTATCCCTGCCGTTTAGCCGGCGGCGGCGAATTCGACCTCTGCGGATTCGAGACGCCCCGTCTGGCGTTCCGCCGCATCCTCTGGGGCTCGAACGAGACCCACATCGCCGTGCGCGACCCGAAAACCCTGGGAAAAATCGAGCTGCTCGGCCGCTACGGCTGGCCGGCCCTCGAACACAGCTGGAACTGGGACGCGGAAGCCGGCACCGAAATGGAAGTGCATGTCTACTCCCGTGCGGATGAAGTGGAACTCTTCGTCAACGGCGCGTCCGTCGGACGCAAGGCCGTCTGCCACGCCCGCGGCGAGCGCGAAGCCTTAGAACAGGGCGCCGGCTGCAAGCCCAACGAAGCCGTCTTTACCGTGCCCTTTGCGAAGGGTGAAATCGAAGCGGTCAGCTACGCGAACGGAGATGAAATCTCCCGCGACCTGCTGCGCTCCGGCACCGGAAAACCGGCCGCCGTGCGCCTTACGGCCGAAGACGACCTGCCCTCCGGCGAGCTCGTCTTCATCCGCGCCGACGTGGTGGACGAAGAAGGCATCCCGGTACCCATGGCGGAAGTAAAACTCACCGCGACCGTGGAAAACGGAACTCTCCTCGCCTTCGGCACCGGACGGCCCGTCACCGACGAAAACTACACCGCCGGAACCATCACCTCCTTCAAAGGAAGCGCCCTCGCCGTGATCCGCAAGGCCGGCAGCGGCGACGTAAAACTGAAAGTGAGTCCCTAGGGACCGTCCCCTTTGACTCATTCCGGCGGATCGCACAAAGCCGCCGCGTAAAAAACCGCGTAAAATCGCGTAAAAACCGTTTGCAATCTCCGGAATCATATGATATTATAACTGCTCGTGGTATATCTATCCTTGCTCTCCCGCAGTGGGAGGGCCACAAGACCGAAAGGAGGAACTTCGCATGGCAAAGTACGAATTGGCACTTGTTGTGAGCGCCAGAATCGACGATGATGCGAGGGCCGCGGTAGTCGAAAAGGCAAAAGATTATGTTGCCCGTTTCGGCGGTACCGTGACCGAAGTGGAAGAACAGGGCAAGAAGCGTCTCGCTTACGAGATCAAGAAGCAGCCCGAAGGCTTCTACTATTTCGTCCAGTTCGAAGCACCGGAAACCGTTCCGGGCCAGCTGGAAGAAAACGTGCGCATCATGGATAACGTGCTTCGGTATCTGGTCGTTCGCAAAGACGAAGACTAAGCAGCACAGCCCGGGGGAGGGCTGTTCGCAGATAAGGAGTATCGTATGAACAAAATCATCCTGATGGGACGTCTGACGAGAGACCCGGAAGTGCGCTACGGCGGGGCGAACAACACCTGCGTCGCGCGTTTCTCCATCGCGGTCGACCGTCGCTTTAAAAGAGAAGGGGAGCCGACGGCGGACTTTTTCAACTGCACCGCGTTCGGCAAACAGGGGGAATTCGTAGAGAAGTATCTGCGCAAGGGAACCAAAGTGGTCTTAGACGGTGAGCTGCAAAACGACAACTACACCAACCGTGAAGGCCAGATGGTTTACGGCATGCGGATCATCACCAACAGCATCGAGTTCGCAGAGAGCAAAGCCGCTTCGAATCAGAACGCCGGCTACAACGCTCCGGCCGGCAACGGCTTTACCGCTCCGGCCGGCGGCGGATTCACCGCTCCGGCAGCTCCGGCGGGTGACGGATTCATGTCCATCCCGGAAGGCGCGGATGACGATCTTCCCTTCAACTAAAGAATAAGGCTGTATAAAACGGAGGTTTCGATATGGCGTTTAACAGAGAAGGAGACACCGGCCGCAAGCGCACGGTGCGCCGCAGAAGAAAAGTTTGCGTGTTCTGCGGAAAGGACAATGTCATTGATTACAAGGATACCGCGAAGCTTCGGAAGTACATCTCCGAGCGCGGAAAAATCCTTCCCCGCCGGATCACCGGCAACTGCGCACTGCATCAGCGTGCCATCACGCTGGCCGTCAAGCGCGCCCGCCATCTGGCCCTGCTCCCCTACGTGCAGGACTGACAGCATATAAGCTATTGTCAAAAAAGCTGCCGCATGCTTGCATGCAGGGCAGCTTTTTTTAGAAATTCCGGGAGTACTGCCATGATCAGAAAACGCATCATTTTCTACGGCTGGGTGCAGGGCGTCGGCTTCCGCTACCGCGCCCGGCAGGCGGCGGACTATTACGGCGCCACCGGATGGGTGAAGAACGAACCGGACGGATCGGTCTGCATGGAAATCCAGGGTACGCAGGAGCAGATCGACCAGGTAATCCTCGCCATTGAGCGGGGCACCTACGTGCGCATCGAAAACATGAAAGTGCAGACGCTTGCTGTGGAGGAAGACGAAACCGGTTTTCATACAAGGTAGAAGTCGGGAGTAAATGATGAAAACCATTTGCTTATACTATTCCAGAACAGGAACAACCAAAAAGGCCATGGAGCAGCCGGCGGAACAGAATATATGTTGGTGGCGTATTGGTTTCCATTACATATGGAAACTCCACAATTCCGGGTGCAACTTTTTCGCAGTTCACCGAGATCCTTTACGGCAACATTAGTGTGTCAATTATTGCTGGATAAAAGAGGAAATGGGGAGAATCACGATGAAGAGAAATCATGTTGTGTTTTGCATCTGTCTTATGCTATGTGTCTTTATTTACGTGGTTTCATGGATGGCATACCTTCGTTCTGTTTCTGTTCTGGAGGAACTTGGATATACGTTGGATATTCAGAGGCAAGTGAATATTACAAATGCTGTTTATCTTATTATAACGGCGACAGCTTGTATTCTAGGGTATTTGGGAAGCAGAAAACGAAAGAGAATACTGCTCTGGATTTGTGTTGCCTGGATCGGTTATCAGTTGGCCATTCTTATTAACAATCTCGTTGCATCCGGATTGCAGGCAGTATCAATGGGAGGATCATTTTACAGCGGAACAATGGGAAGGTACTGGTTTATTCTGCTGCATGTTATCATTATTGTGCTTGGTTTTAAAATCATCGTAAGCGTCAAAAATGATGAAAAATCGTAAGATGTGAGTTGTTTTCAGCAACGGAAACAGTCGCAGATTTCGTTAATCTTATCAAAACGCGATCAAAAAAAGAGAATGAATCATCTAAAGATCAAGTAATTGTATTCCAATGAGGATCAAAAAATGAGAACCCTTTGCTTATATTATTCCAGAACCGGGCTGACAAAAAAGGCCATGGAGCAGCTGGCGAAACAGATGGACGCGGACCTGTTTGAATACACGGACGGCAAAGACCGGGCCGGCGTCCTTGGATATATCGGTGCATGCATCGATTCCTTCCGGCGCACACTGCCAAAAGTGACGATCCAGGGCAGCCCGGATCTCGGAGCCTATGACCGCGTTTTCGTCGGCATGCCCGTCTGGGCAGAAGGGCCTTCCGTCGTTGGACGCGCCCTGCTTTCGCAATGTGGACCGGATCTTCCGAAAGATGTCTTTTACGTTGTCACGCATATGGCGAAGGCGGATTATCAGAAAAAGATCAAAGCGCTGGACACCCTGCTGGGCCGCCCGTCGAAAGGAATGTGCTCCCTGCAGACAAAGGATCATGACTATCTTGCCCAGCTTCAGATGTTTATTGACGGATTGGCCAATGCCGACATCGACGAAAGCTAAGAGGTATTTCCCGGTCAGAGCAATAGACGAGTATATTTAAAGAGGCAAAAAGACGCATGTCATCGCCTGGGAATGGGCCTATAATCAGCGGGATACCGGCCCTGAAATCCCCTGACACCGGACCGGAAATCGCTTGACACCGGCCCGAAAACGTGTTATATTTTTAACAACCCAATAACAGGACGCTGAATGCAGTCCGATAAAAGGGAGTAGACGGCGGCCCGACGGGCCGGAATTGATTCGTCACGACGGTGCGTGCGCACCCGGATCAATGGTTACGACGAGACTTTTATCGCGGAGATCGCGGTAAAGGTCTCGTTTTCTATTGCAGAAGCGTCCGCCATCCAAAAGGAGGAACGCTATGACACTGTTAACCACGTTTTCATTTTTCGCGCCGGCCATCGTCATCGCCATCGTGCTTGTCGTGCTTGCGGCCATCGTGCTGATCGGCTACGTCAAAGCGCCCCCGGACATGGCATTCATCATCTCCGGCGCCCGCAGAACCCCGCGCGTCCTGATCGGCCGCGCCGGCGTCAAGATCCCGCTGTTCGAACGGCTTGACAAGCTGTACTTAGGACAGATTTCGGTCGACATCAAGACGGATACCTACATCCCGACGAACGACTTCATCAACGTCAAGGTGGACGCCATCGCGAAGATCCGCATCAAGAACGACCCGGAAGGCCTGCAGCTGGCGGCGAAGAACTTCCTGAACAAGAAGCCCGCCGACATCGCCATGGATCTGCAGGATTCCCTGCAGGGCAACATGCGTGAAATCATCGGCACGCTGGATTTGAAGACCTTAAACACCGACCGCGATTCCTTCTCGGATCAGGTCATGGCGAAGGCTTCGAGGGACATGGACAAGCTCGGCATCGAGATCCTGTCCTGCAACATCCAGAACGTGACCGATGAAAACGGCCTGATCACCGACATGGGTATGGACAACACGGCCAAGATCAAGAAGGACGCCGCCATCGCGAAGGCCCAGGCCGACCGCGACGTGGCGATCGCCCAGGCGGAAGCCAACAAGGCGGCCAACGACGCCCGCGTCAAGGCCGACACCGAGATCGCCGAGAAGAACAACGAACTGGACATCAAGCGCAGCGAGCTCAAGAAGGCGGCCGACGTCAAGCGCGCGGAATCCGACGCCGCCTATGAAATCCAGAACCAGGAACAGCAGAAGACCATCAAGGCCGCCACGGTGAACGCGCAGATCGCGGAAGCCGAGCGCCAGGCGGATCTGAAGCAGAAGGAAGTCGAGGTGCGTCAGCAGGAGCTGGCCGCCCAGATCGAAAAGCAGGCCGATGCCGAGAAGTACCGCGCCGAGCGCGCGGCGGAAGCGGAGCTGGTGGCCCGCCAGCGCAAGGCGGAAGCCGAGAAGTACGAGCAGGAAAAGGACGCCGAAGCCCGCAAGGCCCAGGCCGACGCGGCCAAATACGCCGCCGAGCAGGAAGCGGCCGGTATCCGTGCGAAGTACGACGCCGAAGCCGCCGGTATCGCGGCCAAGGGTAAGGCGGAGGCCGAGGCCATCCGCGCCCAGGGCTTGGCCGAAGCCGAGGCGATGGAGAAGAAAGCGGAAGCCTACCGCAAATACAACGGCGCCGCCATGGCCGAAATGATGATCAAGGTGATGCCCCAGATGGCCGCGGAAATCGCGAAGCCCTTAGGACAGATCGACAAGATCAGCATCTACGGCACGGGCGCCGGCGGCGCGGCCGGCACCGGCGACAGCGGCGCGTCCGCCATCTCCGGCAGCATGCCTGTCGTCATGAAGCAGGTCTTCGACATGATGAGCGAAGCCACCGGCGTGGACTTCACCGAAATCATGCGGGCCGGCACCTACGACGCGAAGGTCACGAAAAACGTGAACTTCACCGGGCTGCCCGGAACGGAGGAAGAAGGGAAGAAGGAGGAGGATCCGAACAACGGAGAAATCCGGAAGTAATAGAGAAAAAACCGTCCGCTCCCCGGCCGCAGGCCGGCTTGCCCAGGCGCTTTTGGGTCTATAGCAAGCAGGGGAGGTGCCGTCCCGGCGTTATTTTTTCAGATTTTAGAAAAATTTTAGAATTAGAACACATTTAAAACACAAGGGGGTGTTAAAGTGATAGTGTCAAATGAAGCCGATACTTTCATTTGTTCATAATCTTTTTCATAACTCCCTTTTCGGCGACGGCCCCCTGAATGGGGGCCGTTGTCGTATGCAGAAGGGTTTCGCGCACCCGCCCCCGTCACTCCCCGAATTCCCTATAGGTATCCTGCGTGAAATCTGATACAATAAACTATATATGGCCTGCTTTCGGCAGGGAAGGGGTGGATACAAGTAAAGGAGAAGATGATGAAGTACTTATGCAACCCGTTAAACATCAACTACCGCTATCAGTTCAACAAGGTAATGAATGTCGGAACGCTTCAGGTGGCCCGCGAGTCGGCGGACCCGTCGATGGTGTTCTTCAAAGGCCGGTATTACATCTTCGCGTCCATGACGCTCGGCGTCTGGGTGTCCGACGATCTGGTCCGCTGGGAGAACCACCGCCTGCCCGACACGCTGCCGCTGTATGATTACGCGCCGGACGTCTGTGTCCGCGGCGAGTATCTGTACTGGAGCGCGTCTTCGCGTGATTACAACTGCAGCCATTTCCGCACGAAGGATGTCTTAAACGGACCGTGGGAGGAGATCCCCGGCACCTTCGATTTCTGGGATCCGCATATGTTCCTGGATGACGACGGTCGTGTCTACTTCTTCTGGGGATGCACGAACAGCCAGCCGATCTGGGGCGTGGAAAAGGATCCGGAGACGATGGCGAACATCGGCGAGCCCGTCGGTCTGATCTATGGCAATCCGCAGGAAAACGGCTACGAGCGCTGCGGCGAGGATCACACCGTGGAACCGGCGACGCCGGAAGAAGTGGAGATGAAGTTCCAGGGCTATCTGGCATCGCAGAAGAGCCGGATGGGCGACAATCCGGACCCGGCCATGCTGGAGCAGATGAAGAAGTTCGAGCCGATGATCAAGGGCATGTTCTCCAACATGCCGTACATCGAAGGCGCGTGGATGAACAAATACGGCGGCAAGTACTATCTGCAGTACGCGAACCCGGGCACCCAGTACAACGGCTACAACGACGGCGTCTATGTCTCCGACAGGCCCCTCGGCCCCTACACCCTCGCGGAGAACAACCCGTTCTCCTACAAGCCCGGCGGATTCCTTCCGGGCGCCGGCCACGGCTCCACCGCGAAGGATAAATACGGCAATTACTGGCACACCGCCACCGGCCGCATCAGCATCAACCACAACTTTGAGCGCCGCGTCGGCCTGTGGCCCGTGGGCTTTGACGCCGACGGCGAGATGTTCTGCAACCAGCGCTACGGCGACTGGCCCCTGGCCGTCGACGAAGCTGCGCAGGATCCCTGGCGCGGACCGGCCTGGTACCTGTTAAGCTACGGTAAAAAGATGACCGCCTCCTCCGCGGAAGAAGGCAAGGGCCCCGAGAAGGCCTGCGACGAAAACGTGCAGACCTGGTGGCGCGCGGCCTCCGCCGAGCCCGGCCAGTGGCTGTGCATGGACCTGGGACGCGTCTTCGACGTGCGCATGATCCAGGTGAACTTCGCGGACGACGCGATCGACATCCCCGTTCCGGGCGAGATTGTCGGAACGCCGACCCAGGCGCGCTACATCGACGGCGCCGAGATGTTCACCCGCTGGATTCTGGAGGGCTCCGTCGACGGCGAAAACTTCTTCGTCATCGAGGACAAATCCAAAGCGGTGACCGACCTTCCGCACGACATCGTTCTGCGCGAAGAAGGCATCCGCGTGCGCTTTGTGCGTCTGACGGTCTGTGAGATTCCTTACGCGCAGCAGCCCTGCATCAGCGGTCTGCGCGTCTTTGGCAACGGCGAAGGCGCCGCCCCGGCTGCGCCGGTCTTCACCGCAAAGCGCACCGATCCCCGCGATATGGAAGTGACGGTGGAGCCCGTCGAAGGCGCCGTCGGCTACAACATCCTCTGGGGATCCGCGCCGGACAAGCTGTACCACAGCTGGATGATCTTCGGCACGCAGCAGCGCGTGGGCGCGCTCGTCGCCGGCCGCGAATACTACGTCCGCGTGGACGCGTTCAACGAAAGCGGCATTACCGAAGGCACCCCGGTCAAACTGGGCTGAAGAGCCCTTTGAACGGGTGCGAAACAAAAAGTCATGACAGGAAAGGACGGGACATGTCTGAACAGGATCTGAACCGCGAGGACAACCAGACAACCGAAGAACTCATCGAAACGGAGATCACGGAAGAAGAGATCACGGAAGAAGAGATCGCAGAAGAGGCTGCGGAAGATGTCATAGAAGAACCCACGGAACCCGACTCCCCGGCGGCGGAGCCGCCGAGGGCCCGTCCGTCGAAGCCCATCGACCTGGTGGAGCGCATGGACAACCCGCTCTGGCGCGCGCCGCTGCGCCGGGCGAAGGCGAGCCGGGCCGCCCGGGCGAAGAAGTTCTTCCTGACCCTGCTTCTTCTGGTCTGCCTGGGCGTGTTCGTCTATGCCGGCTATCAGCTGTTCCTGATCGGACGGGAATACATCGCCGCGCGCGTCCTCTACAAGGGCGTGACGAGCTCGTACACAACCATGACGGACGTGACCGCGGAGGCGGAGGAAGCCGAGGACGCGGAAGCGGACGAAACGGAACCCGTCGAAGAAACCCCGGCGGACGAGCTTCCGGACTGGTTCCGGATGCTTTCCGTCGATTTCCCGGCGCTGCAGGGCTACAACGCGGACGCGGCGGCCTGGCTGTATCTGGAAGGCAGCGATATCATCAACTATCCGGTGATGTTCTCGGGCAACAATTCGGCCTATCTGCGCACGTCCATCGACAAAAAGTACGCGCTGGCCGGCTCGATCTTCCTCGACGGATCGAACACCCCGGACTTTACGGATGCCCACTCGCTGGTGTACGGTCATCAGATGCGCGACGGCTCCATGTTCGGCACGCTGCAGAAGTACAAAGAGGACGAAAACTACTACCCCGAGCACATGTACTTCCAGATCCGCACGCCCGAAAAGGCGTACCGGTTCCAGATTTTTTCGTACTATGACGTGTCCGCGTCGAACCCTGTCTACACGATTTACCGGGAGACCGGAACCGAGGAGTACGGCGCCTGGGTCGAAAAGGCGATGGCCGCGTCCTACCGCTCGACCGGTGTGACGGTGACGAATATGGACCGCGTGGTGACGCTGTCCACCTGCTCGGATGATAACGACCGGTTTGTTGTACACGGTGTGCTTGTTGGCACCGTGGATACTGCGGAGTAAAGATTTACCATGAAAAAGAAGTTCCCGATCAAACGTATTATTCTTCTGGTGTTGCTTGCGGCGTTGGCCGGGCTGATCCTCTGGAAGGTGTTTGCGCCGAAGAAGGAAGCGCCCGCGCCGGGGGCGGCGGACGAGGTCAATATCGAAGAGATCAAGCGGCGGACCATCGTTTCAAGCGTCAGCGGAAACGGTACCGTGGTGGCGGGCCTGACGGAGAGCGTGCGCGCGGACGTGACGGGAACGAAGGTCACGGCGCTGAATATTCACGAAGGTGACCTTGTCTTCGCCGGTACCGTCATCGCCCAGCTCGACACCGAGGATTTCGAGCAGCGCAAGCGCGATCTGCAGGACAGCTACAACGAGACGCTCCGCAACCGCACCGAGCAGAACCAGACCTACGACAAGCGCCTGAACGATTCTCAGACCAGCCGGAACGAACGGGTGCAGACGGCCTGGGGCCAGTATGAGGAAGCCCAGGCGGACGTCACGAAATATGAAGGAGAGCTGGCGGAAGCCCAGGCAAAAGCCAACGATCTGCAGGACCAGGTGAACCGCCGCAACGCTGAAATCGATCCGCTGAAGGCGCAGCGCGCACAGATCGAAGCGATGATCGATGCGGACAAGGTGCACGTGGCGGAGACGGAGAAGTACCGCGATCTGGTGGCGAAGGGACAGGAAAACAAGAACAACCCGGACATTGTCTGGACGGAAGAGAATGAAGCCCAGCTGGCCCAGGATGAAGCCCGGCTGGCGGAGCTGGAGGCGGATTATCCGGCGGCTGAAGCACGTCTGGCAGCGGACGGCGAACCCGGCGGCCGAAAGGGGCAGATCGCCGCCTTGGACGAGGAGATCCGGCCGTTGGAAGCGAACCTCACCCCCATCCAGCAGAACCTGATCCAGCAGCAGGGCGTGGTGAACCAGAAGGACACCGCGCTGCGCACCGCGCGGAACCGCGTGCAGAATTTAGAGGATCAGCTGAAGGACCTTGGCGAGCAGAACGACGACACCATCACCGACGCCCGCAAAAACTACAATGAGTCCGTCGGCGACCAGCTTGACAACTTAAGCGATCAGATCAAAAACGTCCAGGAGCAGATCGACAGCTGCACCGTGCGCGCCGGCATCTCCGGCGTCGTCACGTCCATCCCCGTGTCCGTCGGGGACCGCTACAACGGGGGCTCCATCGCCGTGATCGAAAACGCCGAGCAGTTCTTCATCGAAGCGCAGATCGACGAGTACGACATCCCGGACATCGCCGTGGGCATGGACGTCCGCATCAAGACCGACGCGACCCGCGACGAGATCCTAAACGGCAAAGTCGTCTTTGTCGCGCCCAGCGCGAATACCGGCAACAGCAGCGGACTGTCGGGCCTCGGCTCCCTGGCCGGCGTGGATATTCCTGAAGTGAGCGGATCGTCCAGTGCCAACGACGCGACCTTCCTGGTGCGGATCGCCCTCGACGAGCAGAACGAGCGTCTGCGCTTAGGGATGACGGCGAACGTCAGCATCATCACCGAATCCGCCGAGGACGTGTGGACCGTGCCCTACGAGGCCGTCTACCAGCGCCCCGACGGCAGCCGCTACATCGAAATCGTCGACCCGAACGCGCCGGTCGACGAAAACGGCAACCGCATCTTCTCCAAGAAGGAGCTGGACGTGGATGCCGGTCTCGAGGGAACCTATTATACGGAGGTCCGCTCCGACAAGATCACGGAAGGGATGGAGGTCGTCGTGCCGAAGGCCGGCGGAAGCGACACCTTAAACGAGCTGATGAACATGATGGGCGCCGACGGAGGGATCTGATGAGCGAAGAGATCATCCGTCTGGAAAACATCGTCAAGCGCTTCTACGTCGGACAGCCCAACGAGCTCGAAATCCTGCACGGGATCTCGATGACGGTTTCCCGCGGCGAATTCGTGTCCATCGTCGGCCCCTCCGGCAGCGGCAAATCCACGCTGATGAACCTGATCGGCGTGCTTGACCGCCCCACGGAAGGCCGCTATTACCTAGACGGCGTGGACGTGGAAAAGGCGAAGGACAGCGAGCTTTCCGAGATCCGCAACCAGAAGATCGGGTTCGTCTTCCAGACCTACAACCTGATCTCCAAAACGAACGCGCTGCGCAACGTGGAACTGCCGATGCTCTATGCGGGTGTCGGCCGCTTCGCGCGCCGTGCGAAAGCCCGCGAGCTGCTGGAGCTCGTGGAGATGTCCGACCGTGAAAAGCATCTGCCGGAGGAACTGTCCGGCGGTCAGAAGCAGCGCGTCGCCATCGCCCGCGCCATGGCCAACGACCCGGCCATCATCCTGGCCGACGAGCCCACCGGCGCGCTGGACACGAAGACCGGCCGCCTGGTCATGGATCTGTTTCACAAGCTGAACAAGGAAAAGGGGAAGACGATCGTTCTGATCACCCACTCGCCGGAGCTGGCGTCGGAAACAGACCGTATCATCCGGATCCGCGACGGACGGATCGTCGAAGAATAGGGATTCACAACGGAACGCGGCGCAATGCGCGTGTCCGGCCGCGCACCGGCGCACGATACGGAAAGGAGGGCGCGGATGCTTCTGGGCGAAAACATCTCACTGGCGATCAGCAGCCTGCTCTCCAACAAGATGCGGGCGCTTTTGACCATGCTCGGCATCATCATCGGCATCGGCGCCGTCATCACGATTTTCACCGTCGGAAACTCGCTGACGCTGTCCGTTTCGGAAAACATGCAGTCCGTCGGCGCCAACGACATCTACATCTCCGTCAGTGCGCGCGGCAGCGAATCCGCGGAGCGCGATCCCGATGCCGAGGTCGACGGCATTGTTTTCCGCGACGTCGTTTCGGACACGGACATGACGGAGGACGACTACATCACCGACGAGATGATCCACGATCTGGCAGCGGCCTTCGAGGGCCGGATCTACGCCATCAACGTCAGCAACAGCATCGGCCGCGCCACTGCCGAAATCGGCGATACCGAGAAGGCGGTGTCCATCATGGGCGTGTCGGCGGGGTATTTCCTCAGCAACTCGATCTCGATCGAGGCCGGCAGCATGTTCTCGCAGGCTGACTTCAGCGGCCGCCACCGGGTGGGGCTCGTGGAGGTGGACTTCGCGGAGGACGTCTTCGGCAGCGCCGAGGCCGCGGTCGGCAGGGAGTTCAATACCGTTGTGGAGGGGCGCGACGTGACCGTCTCGATCGTCGGCGTCTACAAGAGCGAAAGCCAGTACGCGTCGATGTTCAGCTTCGGCCGCGGATCCACGGTATACATGCCGCTGCAGGCGGCCAATGAAATTGCCCGCGCGAAGGGCGCCTACCGCACCATCCAGGCGGTGGCCGCCGTCGGCATCGAGCCCGACGAGCTTTCCGACGACATCCAGAATTTCTTCAAGCCCTACTATCGCAGCAACAAGAAATTCGAGGTCGTTGCCTACACCTTCGGCGGCCTTTTGGGCATCCTGTACACGATGCTCGACACCATCACCACCGCCATCTCCATTGTCGCGGCCATCGCCCTCGTCGTCGGCGGCATCGGTGTCATGAACATCATGCTCGTGTCCGTCACGGAGCGCACCCGCGAGATCGGCACCCGCAAGGCCCTCGGGGCGAAGAATTCGTCGATCCGGGCGCAGTTCATCGTGGAAGCGACGATCATCTGCCTGATCGGCGGCGCCATCGGCGTTGTCTTCGGCATCATCGCCGGCGTGCTCGCTTCGAATTACCTCGGCTACCCGGCCCAGCCGTCCATCGGCGGCATTATTCTTGCGCTGCTGTTTTCGATGTCCATCGGCATCTTTTTCGGGTACTTCCCGGCGAACAAGGCCGCGAAGATGAACCCGATCGACGCTTTGCGGTATGAATAAAAACGATGAATAAAAACAGGGAAAGTGTTGAAAAGACAGGGGGAAAGAGAAATGAAAGTTGAAAAAATCGGCATGACACCCGCGGGCGAGGACATCCTCACCTATACGCTGACCAACGCGGCCGGCATGCGCGTCGTCGTTTCGAACTTCGGCGCGAACCTGATGCAGATCTGGGCGCCGGACCGCAACGGCCAGTTCGCCGACGTGCTGCTCGGCTATCCGGACGCGGAGGCGCTGCAGAAGCTGGACTGCTTCTTCGGCGGGCTGATCGCGCCCCACGCGAACCGCATCGGCGGCGCGGCTTATACGCTGGACGGCCGCACGGTTTCGCTGGAGAAAAACGACGGCGAGAACAACCTGCACAGCGGCTCCGTCGGACTTCAGAAGCGGGTCTGGGACGTCACCTTCAACGAGGCGGATCACTCCGTCACGTTCCTGATCGTCTCGCCCGACGGCGAGTTCGGCTTCCCGGGGGAGATGGTGCTGTCCGTGACCTACACGCTGACGGACGACAGCCGGCTGATGATCGACTACGAGGCCCGCGCTGACGCGCCGACGCCGTTCAATCCGACGAACCACGCCTACTTCAACCTGTCCGGCCACGACAGCGGAAACATCCTCGATCATGTGCTGACCATCGACGCGGACGCTGTCACCTGGGCGGACGCCGCGTCCATCCCGGACGGCCGGCTGATCGAGGTGGAAGGCACGCCCATGGATTTCCGCACGCCGCACCGCATCGGCGAACGCATCGACGCGGATTACGAGCAGCTGCGCTGGGCCGGCGGTTATGACCACAACTGGGTCTTGAATCACGAGGCGGGCAAGCTCGACTGCGTCGCCGTGCTGTACGATCCCGCGTCCGGACGCCGGATGGAGGTCTGGACCGATCTCCCGGGCATCCAGTTCTACAGCGGCAACTTCATCGAAGACGGCATGCCCGGCAAGGACGGCGCGTCCTATCCGCACCGCGCGGGCCTGTGCCTCGAGACCCAGTATTTCCCGAACGCGCTGAACGTCTCCGCCTTCGCCCAGCCGGTGCTTCGCCCCGGCGACACGGCGCATACCACGACGATCTACGCCTTCGGAACGGAGAATTAAATATCGGTTACGACAGAATAAGGGGGAACATCATGAAATCACAGGTTATTACACTGCATGAAGACCGCAATGTCACACTGACCGTCTACCTGCAGGGTACCGGCGGCGAGTTTCATCTCGCGAAGCGCCCGGGCGTGCTCGTGCTGCCCGGCGGCGGCTATCAGTACTGCTCCGACCGCGAGGCGGATCCGGTGGCGTTTCCGTATTTAAAAGCCGGCTGCCAGGTCTTCATCCTGCGCTATTCCGTCGGCGCGGACTCCGTCTGGCCGACCCCGCTGGAGGACTATGAAGAGGCGATTTCGCTGATCCGCGAAAAGAGCGACGAATGGGGCGTCTGGGAAGACAAGATCGCTGTCATCGGCTTCTCCGCCGGCGGACATCTCGCCGCCGCGGCCGCGACCATGGCCAAAAACCGGCCGAACGCCGCCATTTTAGGCTACGCCGTTGCCACGGAAGACGTCAAAGGCTGCAATCCATCCGCGCCGGACACGGTCGCCGAGATCGACGATCTCACGCCGCCGTGTTTCCTGTTCCACACCCGCACCGACGGCCTCGTCCCGGTGTCGAACTCCATCCGCTTCATGGGCGGCCTCGCCGAAAAAGGGATCAGCTTTGAGTCCCACATTTACGCCTATGGCCCCCACGGCTTCTCCACCTGCGACAGCTCCGTGCAGTCCGCCGGCACGAAGATCACCCCGCGCGTACGCAACTGGGTGAGCGACTCCATCGGCTGGCTGAAAGAAGTCTTCGGCGAATTCGAAGGCGACCGGATGGGCGAACCCGAGATTTCCTCGCACGTCAACGACAACCACCTGCCGTACCTCACCGTCGACTGCACCTTAGGCCACATCATGGCCAATCCCCAGGCCGCCGCGATGATCGGACAGATGATGGCCCAGAGCAAAGGAAAGAGCGGCGTGGAAGTCGCCAACGTCGACCCTGAAATGGGCCTGAAGATGGTCTACGGCAGCACCCTGCGCGACGTACTCGGCTTCATGCGTCCGCCGAAGGAAATGATCGAAGCCCTCGATCAGCAGCTGCGGCAGATCACGGTGTAAGAAAAAACCGGAACGGGTGCCTGACCCCCGTTCCGAAAAAGTGGAACGGGGGCCAGGCACCCGTTCCGCTTTTCCTGAAGAATTTCTGAAGATTCGCCCCCGGTGCTTTTGCAGACAGAGGCGCCGGGGTTATACTATGCGCATGGATAAGAACACAAGAAAACCCGATTCACAGCTGCATCGCGCCCGCGCGTCCGTCTACGACCGCCTGCCGGAGGAATTCCGCGGCATGGAGGTCACGCTCGACGAGGACGACGAGCCCGCCGATCCCCGTATGCACCGCGCCCGGGCCGAAGGTCCGTCCGCGGATCTGTTTCGTGAGCAGGCGCCGCGCCGGCAGCAGACGTCCCGATCCCAGGCGTCCCGATCCCAGACGGCGTCCGGACAGACCGCATCCCGGCCCCAGGCGTCCCGATCCCAGACATCCCGCCCGGGCACAGATGCCGGCGCCCGCAGCGCATCCGGTGCGCCGCGCCGTTCCGCGGGAAACCCTTCGGGTCCGTCGGGCCCATCCGGTCCGTCCGGCCCCCGCGGTCCCCGTGATCCGCGCGGTTCCCGCAGGCCCCGCAGGAAGGTCTCCCTGAAAACACGCATTCTGCGCATCGTTCAGATCGGCTTCGCGATCCTTTTGATCCTGTTCGCGGCCGCGGCGATCTTCCTGATCTCCAAGGGCTACGCGAAGGAACTGATCGCGCTGCGCGACGAGGCGAACGAGCTGGTGGCGAATTCCACGGAAGAGACCTTCGCCTCCGAGCGGAGCACGATCATCTACGACGTCTTCGGCGAGGAGCTGGCCGAGCTCGGCGGCACGAAAAACGTGACCTACCTGACGATGGAAGAGATCCCCGACGACGTCCGCCGCGCCTTCGTCAGCATCGAGGACAAGCGCTTCTACTCGCATCCCGGCTTCGACATCAAAGGCATCGGCCGCGCCGTGGTCGCCATGCTCCGGAACGGTGAAGTCTCCGGCGGCGGCAGCACGATCACGCAGCAGCTCGCGCGCAACGTCTTTCTGTCCCACGAGCGCAGCTGGCAGCGGAAGGTGGAAGAGATCTTCATCTCCATCGGCCTCGAGCGGAAGTATTCCAAGGACCAGCTGCTGACCTTCTACATCAACAACATCTATTACATGAACGGCTTCTACGGGATCGAGGCCGCCAGCAAAGGCTATTTTTCCCGCTCCGTGCAGGAGCTGAATCTGGCCGAGATCGCCTTCCTGTGCGCGATTCCGAACTCGCCGACCTACTACGATCCCCTCGAGCACTACGACCACACGGTCTACCGCCAGCAGCTGATTCTGCGCGAGATGCTTGAGGACGGCGTGATCGACGAAGAAACCTTCTGGGGCGCGGTCGCCACGGAGGTGGTCTTAAACCCGTCGCTGTCCGTCACGAAGAAGGGCACGGCGAACAACTACCTGACGACCTACGCCCGCCGCTGCGCGATTCGCGCGATGATGCAGAGCGAGGGCTTCGTGTTCCGCTATCTGTTCAACTCCGCGGAAGACCGCGAGATGTACAACGGCGCATATCAGGAGATCTACGACGCCTGCGAAAGCCAGCTCTACTCCGGCGGATACCGCGTCTACACGACGTTGAATCCGTGGATCCAGCTGACGCTGCAGAACGCGGTCGACGGAATCCTCGCGGACCAGACCGAGGTGAAGGAAGACGGCGTCTTCGCCCTGCAGGGCGCGGCGACGTGCATCGACAATGAGACCGGCATGGTCACCGCCATCGTCGGCGGCCGCAGCCAGGAGAGCATCCAGGGCTACACCTTAAACCGCGGCTACGCGAGCTTCCGCCAGCCCGGCAGCACCATTAAGCCGCTGCTGGTCTACACGCCGGCCTTCGAGCGCGGCTATACGCCGGACACCATCGTGACCGACGAAGCCATCGAAGGCGGCCCGCGCAACGCCACCGGCACCTATTCCGGCGACGTCACCATCCGCTACGCCGTGGAGCAGTCACTCAACACCGTCGCCTGGAAGATCTACGACGAAATCAAGCCGTCCACCGGCCTGTTCTATCTGCAACAGATGGCCTTCGCCGGCCTCACGGACAGCGATTACACCCTCGCGCCCTCCGTCGGCGGCTTTTCCCAGGGCGTCACGACCGTGGAGATGGCCTCCGGATACGCGGCCCTCGCCGCGGACGGCACCTGGCGCGACCCGTCCTGTGTCGAGCGGATCGCCATGTCCAACGGCCGCGAAGTCTACACCAACCCGCACGAGCGGACGCAGGTCTATTCACAGGAAGCGGCCCGCGAAATGACGGAAGTGCTCGTCTCCGTCATGGAAAACGGCACCGGCCGCGGCCGCGGCATTGACGGCCAGATCTCCGCCGGCAAGACCGGTACGACCAACGACAACAAGGACCTCTGGTTCTGCGGATACACCCCGTACTACACCGCCAGCGTCTGGGTCGGCTATGACACGCCCCGCTCGATGGAGCATCTGTCCGGGACGATGGCCGGCCGGATCTGGCAGCAGTTCATGACCGGACTGCACAGCGACCTGCCCTCCGCCGCGTTCCCGGAATCCGAATACACGCAAAGCGAAGCCCGGGCGGCTGCTGAAGCCGCAGCCCGCCAGGCCGAAGCCGACGCGGAAGCAGCGCGGCTCGCCGAAGAAGAAGCCGCCCGCCAGGCAGAAGAGGAAGCAAAGCAGGAAGAAGAAGGGGACGAGGAAACAGACGAAGACGGGGATGCCGACGAACCCGCCGCGTCCGGAACGCCCGGAGCCGACGAACCCGCCGCGCCCGGAACAGAAGAACCGCCGGCAGAAGAACCGCCGGCAGAGGAACCGGCCGAAACGCCGGAAGAAGAGTCCATGGAAGAGTAAAAAACCGGAACGGGTGCCTGACCC
>JAZQBE010000067.1:0-24771 GCA_045545575.1 Shuttleworthella sp. | reverse complement strand
CTATGTCAAGAACATGATCACCGGTGCTGCCCAGATGGACGGCGCGATCCTGGTTGTTGCCGCTACCGACGGCGTTATGGCTCAGACGAAGGAGCACATCCTTCTGTCCCGTCAGGTCGGTGTTCCGTACATCGTCGTATTCCTGAACAAGTGCGACATGGTGGACGACGAAGAGCTGATCGAGCTGGTCGAAATGGAAGTGACCGAGCAGCTGGAAGAGTATGGCTTTGAGGGCTGCCCGATCATCAAGGGTTCCGCTCTGAAGGCTCTGGAAGATCCGAACGGCGAGTGGGGCGACAAGATCATGGAGCCCATGGACACCGTTGACGAATACATCCCGGATCCGGAGCGCGACACCGACAAGCCGTTCCTGATGCCCGTTGAAGACGTGTTCACCATCACCGGCCGCGGTACTGTTGCTACCGGCCGTGTCGAGCGTGGTACGCTGCACCTCAACGACGAAATGGAAATCATCGGTATCAAGGAAGCCACCAAGAAGACGGTTGTTACCGGTATCGAAATGTTCCGTAAGCAGATGGACGAGGCCATGGCCGGTGATAACATCGGTGCTCTGCTTCGTGGCGTAAACCGTGACGAAATCGAGCGTGGCCAGGTTCTTGCAAAGCCCGGCACCGTGACCTGCCACAAGAAGTTCACCGCTCAGGTGTACGTTCTGACCAAGGATGAAGGCGGCCGTCATACCCCGTTCTTCAACAACTATCGTCCCCAGTTCTACTTCCGCACCACCGACGTGACCGGCGTCTGCAACCTGCCCGCCGGCACCGAGATGTGCATGCCTGGTGACAACGTTGAAATGACCATCGAGCTGATCCACCCGATCGCTATGGAGCAGGGTCTTACCTTCGCTATCCGTGAAGGCGGACGTACCGTTGGTTCCGGCCGTGTTGCGACCATCATCGAGTAATACAGGCTGCAAGAAGCGCTAAGCGAACAAATGAAAAGAGCGTCTGGAATGCTTGCATTTCAGACGCTCTTTTTTTGTTCGCGAAAGTGCGGCGCCAGCCGCACGATGCTTCTTGCCCGCAGGCCGGCGTGGAAACTTTCTGTTGGTCCTATCCACCCTGAAATTCTAAAATATTTCTAAATTTCCTAAACGTTTTCTAAACTCTATTGTTTCCTCTCCCTGCTTCAGCTATTGTTAGAACGATGTAATTACAAATGTGAAATTGAAGGAGGTATCTACAGCAGGAGGGGATGAGATGACATTTGATGAAGCGGCAGTAATGGAAGCACAGCGCCTGGAAAGAGAGCTTGCGCGGGTACGGAAGGTTTATGAGCGGGAAAAGCCGTTCCCTGAGAAAAACCTGCATTGTGTAAAAAACGGTGTGCATACGAAATGCTTTGAGTCATACTACTGCAAGGGAAAACGCGTGCGTAAATATATTCCGAGTAAACAGGCAGATTATGTACGCAAGCTGGCATTAGGGACATATCTTAGATTGTATATCCCTGATCTGGAGAACAGACTGGCACTTCTGAGAAGATTCATTCGAAAAAGCCAGATTACAGGCCATCGGGCAGAAAGATTGCTGAGGGATAATACACGGTTTCCGAAATCCGAGGATCTGATTGCGCATGAATTATACATGAACGGCATCCCGTTTCATTATGAAGAAGATCTGTTTCTCGGGGAGCGTGTGTTCAGCCCGGACTTTACCATCCTGCATCCGATGACCGGGCAAACCGTCATCTGGGAACATTTCGGCATGATGAGTGATCCGGACTACGCCAGAAAAGCATATCAGAAGCTTGAAACCTATCGAACCTGCAATTATGTTCCCGGAGTGAACATGATTGCGACGTTTGAGTCAGCATCGCATCCCTTAAGCGTATCCGCCGTCAGCGCCCAGATTCACTCCTTTTTCGCGGTCGGATAGCCGCAAACGGTTTTCTCACGCTCTTACATATTTCCGAAACGCTGACGGGGTCAACCCCGTCTTTTTTTTGATTTGGGCAATAAAGTTCGACATATTGGAAAAGCCGGATTCCAGAGCGATTCTTTCCACTGAAAGGTCGGACTGCGCAAGCAGCAGGAGGGCGTGATTCGTCCGCAGCGTGATCAGGTATTCCATCGGTGAATGGCTCGTGTACCTGCGGAACTCCCGGGACAGGTGATATTTGCTGACATGAAACAGCTCCGACAGGTCGTCAAGCGAGAGCGGCCGCATATAGTTCGATTCCATATACCGGATCATGTATTTATACGTCAGCGGGATGCGGGAGACGCCTTCCTTTTCCGCGCTTTTTAAAACACTGAAAAACAAGTGGGCGAGGGCGTCCTCCACATATAGATCATGCAGATCCGAGAAGTAGATATACGCGTCCAGGAATTCTTCCATCAGCCGGGTATACGCGGCATCTGCCAGGGAAAACAGCACCAGACCGTTCTGTGCGGCGCAGCGGCAGAGGTCGTCTCCCCGCCGGCCCCAGAGGTGCAGGTCGGCATGCTGCCAGTGATCGCCCGTGGTGCGGTATTCCTGCGGTTTGCGGCAGTCGATCAGAAAACCGGTGCCGGGCGTCTGATCATAGGTCTTTCCTTCATACAGCAGTTGCCCCTTGCCGGCATAGGTATAGGACAGCATCAGGGATTCATAGAAGTCGCGGTGGGTAAAGTACGCCGGCGTGGAGTCCATGACGAGAAACATCTGCACCTCCAGGCCGGCGGGCACCGGCGAAGCGGAAGCTTCTATGGTCACCGGCGGAAGCAAAAAATCAAAACTGCCGGTGATACAGTACCGGGCGCCGCGCATTTCTGAAGACAGATCGGAATACGCCTCTCCGGTCGGGAGCGAGGACCCGGGAGAAGACAGCGTGCGCTCCAGGCTGGCCTCGATGCGGTCCCCGGTGTTTGCCGTGAGCGGATCGGTGACATCACAGTGAACGAACGGATACTTCTCAAACATAATGCTTCTCCATAGAACAGCAAGATACCATAAATGCGGCGCAAGGTTTGATATAGGCACCCCGATCCTATCAGACTATAATGACCATGTCAATCGACGACACAGCAAAAAACGCAAAACAGGAAACAAATCACACAAAGGCGGGAGGGGACAGATGAACAGAGAAGAGATCAGAAGTCGTGTTCGCGAACTGATGGCAGACATGACCATGGAAGAAAAAGTGCGGCAGCTTTGCTGCCTGATGCCGGCGGATCTGAAGACCCCGGAGACCCTCGGCATCGAAGACGGCATCGGCGCGATGCCGGTCTTAGGCGGTACGCCGGATCAGATCGCGGAGGATATCCGCCGGGTACAGGAGTACGTTCTTGCGAACTCCCGCCACAAGATTCCGGTGATGTTCCACTGCGAGGCGCTGGCCGGTCCGCTGGTGTCCGGCTCCAGTCAGTTCCCGCTGTCGATTTCCCTCGGGGCGACCTTTGATCCGTCCATCGCAGAAGAGATGGCATCCATCAACAGCCGCCAGATGCAGGCCGTCGGCATCCACCACGCACTCTCACCCGTGCTCGACGTGGCCCGCGACCTGCGCTGGGGGCGCCTGGGTGAAACCTACGGCGGCGATCCGGTTCTCTGCGGCGCCTTCGGTTCCGCGTTTGTGCGCGGCATGCAGAAGGAGACGGAATCCGGATACGGAAATGCCGCGACCTTAAAGCACTTCCTCGGCTACTCGGCAACGATGGGCGGCCTGAATATGGCGCAGACGGTGGTGAGTGCCCGTGACTTGCGTGAGAACTTCGCCCGCCCCTTTGAGATGGCGATCCGCGGCGCGAAAGCCCGCGGCGTCATGAACAGCTACAGTGAATACGATGGCAAGCCTGTCTGTGCCAGCAAAGAACTGCTGACGGATCTGCTGCGCGACGACCTGGGATTTGAGGGCGTAGTGGTCAGCGACTACGGTTCCGTCGACCGTGTGCGCACCGTCTTCGCCTGCACGGAGGATATCACGGAGGCCGGAAAGATGTGCCTGTCCGCCGGTCTGGACATGGAGTTCCCTAATCGTCTCGGTTACAGCGGGAAGCTGGCGCAGGACGCGGAAAACGGCACCTTCGACGCTGCGCATGTCGACCGCGCCGTGGAACGGGTGCTGACCCTCAAATACGAGCTGGGCCTGTTCGAACACCCCTTTGCCACGCCGGATCAGCTGGCGGCTTTTGACAATACACAAAACAATCAGAAATCCTGCGAAGCGGCAAAAAAGACGATGACGCTGACAAAAAACGAGGGGCTGCTTCCGCTGACGGACCGCACGCAGAAGATCGCCGTGATCGGCCCGATGGGATCGACGCCCCGCGCCTTCTACGGATGCTACACCATCGCCGGCGGCATGGACATGATGTTCACCGGCAGGAGCGCCATGGCCGGCGTCGGCGACGCGACAGACCAGCCCGGCATCGAGGAATTTACGGCCGGCTTTGAAGAGGAAACCCTGGATCTGCATGTCACGGACGACCTGCTCCGGGCGATTTACCCGGACGTGAAGACGACGGTGGAAGCCCTGCAGGAGTTCTATCCGAATCTGACCTGGACGGAAGGCTGCGATTACGTCGGAAGCGAAAAGAACGATTTCGCGGCGGCGCAGGCAGCGGCAAAGGACGCGGACGTGGTCATCATGACCTTAGGCGGACGCAACGGCTGGGGCCTCCACTGCACCAGCGGTGAAGGCATCGACAGCACCGACATCGGCCTGCCGGGCTGCCAGGAGGATCTGCTGCGCGCCGTTTACGAGGTCAATCCGAAGATCGTGCTGGTGCACACGGACGTGCGTCCGGTGGTCAGCGAATGGATTTACGAAAACGTGCCGGCAATTCTGGAAGCCTGGATTCCCTGCACCTACGGCGGCATTGCCATCGCCGAGACGATTTGCGGCCTGAACAATCCGGGCGGCCGTCTGCAGATGGACGTGCCCCGCAGCGCGGCCCACGGGCCGGTGTCCCACTACCTGAACCGCGGAACGGATCAGGCATCCTTCGCCAACGGCGCCATCGTCAAGCGCGGCTACCGCGACCTGGACATGCGCGCACGGCTGCCCTTCGGGTACGGCTTAAGCTACACAACCTTTGCTTACAGTGATTTCACCCTCGCGAAGGACGAAAACGATGACATCACCGCAACGGTTTCCGTTACGAATACGGGCGATGTGACCGGCGACGAGGTCGTCCAGCTTTACGGAGCGGACCCGACGGCTTCCATCGTCCGCCCGGCGGAAGAGCTGATCGGCTTTGCGCGGATCACCTTAGCGCCCGGTCAGACAAAGCGCGTACGGTTTTCGTTCAACCTGGATATCCTGTCCTTCTACGACGTTCCCGGACACTGGATCCTGGAAGAAGGCACGTTCCGGTTCTATATCGGCAAGGACAGCAAAAACCCGGTTGCGGAGGGAACGGTCGTCCTGGAAAAGACCCGCGAGATTGATCATCAAACCCGCTGCCTGATCGCAAAGGCAGAAGCGGAAGAGGCATAAAAGAAGCTCAGACAGATACAGGTAAAAAAAGGAGGAACACGATGCAGAACAAAACCATGAAGAAGATGCTCGCGGCGCTTCTGGCCGCGGCCATGACGGCAGGCGGCCTGCTGACCGGATGCGGCGGTACGGGCAGTGCCGATCCGGCGCCGGCGCAGGAAAGCGCCCGGCCGGAAGCCGGCGAAGCCGGGGAGACCGGGGCACCGGAGAGCGGCACAGAAGAGGCCGGGGCGGACGTCATCACCGAGGCGGATACCTTTACGATGGTCTTAAACGGAAACGTCGACGCCCAGTATTATGACGATTACAATGACAACCCCAGCGTCCGCCGCTGGCTGGATATGAGCTGGGACGCGGACGGCGACGGCAAGGGACAGAAGATCGCGATTGATTTCTGGCAGCCGCCCACCGACGGCGCAAGCGATTACTTTACGACCATGCTCGCCACGGCCGAATATCCGGACGTCCTGTCCCTGATCCAGGCCGGCCAGTCCCCGCTGTCGCTGTACGAAGACGGCGTCATCCTTGACCTGACCGACTACGTCGCGGAGTACATGCCAAACCTGACGGCCTGGCTGGACGCGCATCCAAACTACGTCAAACAGCTGACGACGGAAATTGACGGTGAACAGCGCCTGCTGGAGCTGCCGACGGTCTCCAACACCGTGGAAAACGCCTGGGGCTGCTACAACTACCGCCGCGACTGGCTGGTCAAGTACGGTAAAAATCCCGAAACCGGCGCGGCGTTTACCGGCGGCTATGACGATGAAGGCGAATGGAGCGACGACGTCGTCTTCCCGAGCGGAAACTCCGATCCCTACTACATCAGCGACTGGGAATGGATGCTCGGCATCTTCCAGACGGCCCTTGAAAGCGAAGGCATCACGGACGGCTACGCGCTGCAGCTGCCGCCGCGCGGATATGTGGATACCGGCGACATGAGCAGCGGCTTCGGCGTCTGCTTCGGATACGGCGGCTACTACTTTGACAAGGACGGCAAGGTGCAGTTCGGCATGGCCAACGACAGCGCCCGCGCTTATCTGCAGTGCGTCCGCCAGTGGTATGAGAACGGCTGGATCAACCCGACCTTCGAGGAATTCCCGATGGATACGATGTGGTTCCTGCTGGATCCGGAACACGTGTACACCGGGTCGGTCGGCCTCTGGTACGGCATGGTGGCCCAGTGGGGATCCAACCTCGACACCGGCACCAGCCCCTACACGGAGGGCATCTGCGTGATGGCCGCGCCCCAGCCGATCAACGACGTGTACGGCGACGAAAGCTGCCAGAATCACGAGCCGACGATGTTCTATGAGAATTCCCTGGCGTTCCTGGGCGCCGCGATTACAAACAAAGCGGAGAAGAAGGATCTGCCGACCCTGTTCACCGCGTTGGATTACCTTTACAGCAAAGAAGGCGGCATGCTCCGCTACCTCGGCTTAAGCAACGACATGGTTTCGGAACTGGACGCCGCCGGCGTGAGCAATCTTTACACGGAAAACGGCCTTCACGGCGGATATGCCGTCGAAGAGCGCGACGGCGAGGAATGGTATCTTCGCACGGAAATCCAGAACATCGACGACAGCTTAAAGGTGGCTTTAAACATGGTCCGCATCCCGGTGGGCATGTCCTGGTTGGAAAACGTGGATTACGGCTACAAAGGAAACTTTGAACACAACATGGAAATGGCCAATATGTATGAGGCCTCTGCCTATACCGGACTGCTCGGCGACAAGCTTTCGACGGACCAGGCCCAGGAACAGAGCATGGTCATGACCAACACCGGAACCTATACCGCCCAGGTGATTCCGCAGTTCGTCAAGGGCGAGCTGGACATCGATGACGACGCCGTATGGCAGGACTACGTCGATACCGTGGAAAGCTTTGGTGTGGATACGATCTGCGGGTACTTAAACGAAGCGGCCGGAAACAAGTGACGGCCCGGGAGGACAGCATGCTTCAGATTACGGATGTCACAACCGAATACTTAACAGATCCCGTCGGTCTGGATGCAGACTGTCCCCGCTTTTCGTGGAAACTGCAAAGCAGCGACCGCAATGTGAAACAGGTTTCCTGGAGGCTGACAGCCTTTGACGAAACCGCGGACAGCACCCTCCTTTGGGACAGCGGCATCCGAAACGATGCCGCGTCCCGCCTGATCCGCTGGGAAGGACCCGAACTGCGAAGCACGCAGCGCGTCGTCTTCCGTGTGGAGGTGACGGCCGCCGGCGATGGGGGCGAAGAGACCGCGGCCAGCGCCTGGCAGTCCTTTGAAATGGGCCTTCTTTCCGAGGCGGACTGGAACTGCGGCTGGATCGAACCGGTGCGTCAGGAGGATTACCAGGCCTTTCAGCCGGCGCCGTATCTGCGCAGACGCTTTCAGGTCCGCAGCGGTCTGAAAAAGGCGCGTATTTACCAGACGGCCCACGGCCTGTATGAATTCTGGCTGAACGGCGCGCGGGGCACAAAGGATCTCTTCAAGCCAGGCTTCACGAGCTATCACAAGCGCCTGCAGTATCAGGTGTACGACATTACAGACCTGCTTTCGGAAGGCGAAAACGTCTGGGCCGCCGCCCTCGGCGACGGCTGGTGGCGGGGCAAACTGGGCGGGACGTCCAGGAACAATTTCGGCTACCGCCTGCAGTATCTGGGACAGATCGTCCTGACCTACACGGACGGGACCCAGGAAGTCGTCGGGACAGACGAATCCTTCCGGTACGCCTTCGGCGCGATCCGCAAGTGCGATATCCGGGACGGCGAGGTGTACGACGCGTCGATGGAGCCGGCGGGCTGGAAAGAACCCGGTTTTGACGACAGCGGCTGGGAGGCGGTCCGCCCGGCGGAAGGCATTTCCTGCCGCAAGGATCACCTGATCGCGTCGCGCAGTGTCCCGGTGCGCGCCATGGAAACATTTGAAGCGCGGGAATTTACCGATGCCTCTGGCGCGCGGATTCTGGACTTCGGCCAGAACCTGGCCGGTTTCGTGACCATGACGCTCCGAAACTGCCGCCCGGGGCAGGAGATCGTCCTGACCCACGGAGAGGACATCAAAGACGGCGTGTTCAGCCTGCAGAACCTGCTGGGCGACGACATGTTCGTCCAGGAGCATTTTCAGGAGGTGCGCTACATCGCAAAGGGCGCGCCGGCGGAGACCTTTTCGCCGACGTTTTCCGTCTTCGGCTTCCGCTATGTGAAGCTGGAAGGGTACGACGGCCCGATTCTTCCGGGTGATTTCACGGCGCATGCCGTGTACTCCGCGCTGGAGGAGACCGGGGACTTTACCTGTTCCAACCCTCTGATCAACCAGCTGGTGAAAAACAGCCGATGGAGCCAGAAGAGCAATTACCTGGACGTGCCGACGGACTGTCCGACCCGCGAACGCAGCCCCTGGACCGGGGATTCGCAGGTGTACTGCCGGACGGCGGCGGATTTCATGAACGTCTACCCGTTCTTTGAAAAATGGATGCAGGATTTCACCTGCGACCAGGCCAAAAGCGGCAAGCTGAAAAGCATCCTGCCCGCCGGCGGCCAGAATCCGGAAGAGAACGAGCGCAAAAAGCAGGAATTCCTCGCACGCGTCGAAGGTCAGACCGAGCTGTCGGTGACGGACCAGATGGTTCTGATGATGTACACCGGCGGCGGCGAAGAACAGGACGTGGCGGACGGATCCGCCGGCTGGTCGGACGCGGCCGTGATCAATCCCTGGACCATGTACCTGTGCTACGGGGATCCGCAGATCCTGAAGAACCAGTACGGCTGCATGAAAAAGCACGTGGATTACATGTTCGCCAAGGCGAAAAACCCCAACCCTGCCCGGGAAAACGAGCCGGAGTACCATCATGTGACAGACGGCGAACGGGACGCGGATTACATCTGGGACACCGAGTTCCACTGGGGCGAATGGCTGGAAGCGGACGTGGGAACCGCCGGGGAAATGGAGCGGATGATCCAGAAGTTCACAAACCCGGACCCGGAGGTGCCCACATGCTATCTGTATTACAGCACGAAGCTGTTTTCACAGATTGCGCAGATCCTCGGGGAGGAAGCGGACGCCGCCTTCTACGCGGCAAAGGCGCAGAAGGTAAAAACGATGTTCAACCGCTATCTGATCCGCGAAAACGGACAGATCAAGCCCGGCCGGCAGGCGCCGGCGGTGCGCGCACTGGCCTTTGACCTGTGCGACGAAGCGCACCGGGCCGCGGTGCAGGCAGATCTCACAAAGACGGTGGAAGCCTGCGGATGCCATCTGAACACCGGATTTCTGGCGACGCCGTATCTGCTCGGCGTCCTCTGCGACGCCGGCCGCAGCGATCTGGCGTTTGCGCTGCTGGAGCAGGAAGACGCGCCGTCCTGGCTGTACAACGTGAAAAAGGGCGCGACCACTATTCTGGAGGAATGGTGCGGGATGGATACCCACACCGGGTCCTTCAACCACTACAGTTACGGGGCGGTCTGCCACTTCCTGTTCGAGCGCGTGGCGGGCATCCGGCTGCATATTGCAGATCCGGGTTATCATACCTTTGAGATTGCGCCCCTCGCGGGAGGCTCGTTTACGGAAGCGTCTGCTGTTTTTGAAAGCCCCTACGGCCGGATCCGCTCGTCCTGGGAAACGGCAGACGGTCAGTTCACCCTTCGGGCCGCGATTCCGGCAAATACGACGGCTGTCATCCGCATCCCCGCGTCGACAGAGGACACGGAACGGATCCGCGAGGCGTTTCCGGACGCCGTGCATGAAGACGGGCGGGCAGTCTTTACCGCCGGCAGCGGGACCTGGGAATGGAAGACAGCACAGCAGTAGGAGAAAAGCAAATGAAATCAGAATTCAGAGAAATGAACGGCCGGAGGATGTGGTTTGTGGACGGCGCGCCGTTTTACGCGGTGGCCGGAGAGGTGCACAACTCGGATTCTTCCTCGCCGGAATATATGGAACACATCTGGCAGATCGCGGACGACCTGGGGATGAACACACTGCTTCTTCCTGTGACCTGGGAGCTGACCGAGCCGGTGGAGGGCACCTTCGACTTCTCCCTGCCGGACGCTTTGATCGACCAGGCGCGCCGGTTTGGCAAGCGTATCGTCTTCCTGTGGTTCGGCTCGTGGAAAAACGCGCAGATGATGTACGCACCGGAATGGGTGAAGCGTGACATTCACCGCTTCGCCCGCGCCCAGGTGGTCAAAGGGGAGGCAAAGAGCATGTGCGACATGGGCTTCATTCAGATGCCCAGCTATTCGATTTCCTACCTGTCCGAAGAAACGAAACAGGCCGACGCGAAAGCGTTTGCCGCGTTGATGGAGCATCTTTGTGCGTATGACGAAGAAATCGGCACCGTGATCGGCGTGCAGGTGGAAAACGAAACCGGCCTGTCCGGCAGTGCCCGGGAGCGCTCGGATGCGGCCGACGCGGCCTTTGCCGCAGCGGTTCCGGCAGATTTCGCCGCGTGGATGCGCAGCCATACCGACACCATGGCAGACGATATCCGGGCAGCCGTGGAGGCCGGCGCGGAAAACGGCTCCTGGAGCGAGGTATTCAGCAACGCCGCGGAAGAGATCTTCAGCGCCTATTATGTCTCCGGCTACGTCAATACCGTCGCCGAAGCCGGCCGCGCGAAGTACGCGCTTCCGCTGTTCGCGAACTGCTGGCTCAATCACAAGGGGGACGTGGCCGGCCAGTATCCCAGCGGCGGTCCGACGGCCCGCATGCACGAAGTGTGGAAGTTCCGTGCCCCGGCGATCGACGTGTACTGTCCGGACATTTACGTGCCGGAATTTCTGGAGGTGTGCGACACCTATTCGGCAAACCAGCCGCTGTTCATTCCCGAGGCCGCGACCCATTCCTACGCCGCGCCGCGTCTGGCCTACTGCATCGGCCACTATCACGCGCTGTGCTACTCGCCCTTCGGCTTTGACGACATCGGCCACCCCTTTACGATGGTGCAGGGCTTCCTCTTCGGCATGGACGTGACGGATCCGGCGCTGCAGACGCCGCAGGATTTCGGCGAATACGCCTGGTTTGCGAAGACGATGTGCGCCATGATGCCGGTGCTGGCCGGCAAGTACGGCACGAACGCGTTGCAGGCCGTCTGTGCCGAGCAGAAGCAGGAATACAGCCTGATGAACTTCGGCAAGCTGCAGGTGGCAGCGGTTTTCCAGAACGAGTATCTGCCGATGAAGGGCAACGGCGTGGTGCTGGCCGTGCAGATCAGCCCGGAGGAGTACTACCTGCTGGGGTACCAGGCCGCGGTCTCTCTGATGGCCGGTGATGCGCCGAACATGGATTTCCTGGAGTTCGAGGAAGGCGAATTCATCAACGGACAGTGGAAGCGGGGCCGCCGCTTAAACGGCGACGAAACCGCGGCGCTGACCATCGGCGATCCGAAGCTGTTCCGGATCAAAATTCACACCTACGGGAACTATTAGGAATTGATGAACGTTTTCCAAAGATTCACAAAACCGGGTATCCAGGAGAAAACCGAATATGATAGGATAAAAGGCGCCGGGCTGTTTCCGGCGCCTTTTGCCATACGAAGAATGAAACGAGGAACCTTGTTTTGGAGTGGATACCCTGGATTTTTCTGATCATGAACGTCTTCACGTTCCTGCTGTATGTCTTTGACAAGCTGCAGGCCGTGCGCAACGAGCGCGTGCAGAACAAAGGCAGCGCGCAGAACAGAAGCACCGCCGGCCGGCGGGCGTACACTGCCCATCGCCGCGTGCCGGAGCGGACGCTTCTGATCGCGGCGGCCGCCTTCGGCAGTCTCGGCGCGCTGCTGGCGATGCGCGTATTCCGCCACAAGATCCGCAAACCCGTGTTTATCTACGGCGTGCCCGTGCTGCTCGCACTGCACCTGATGCTGGTGTTTCTTTTCATGCGGTATCACGGCAGCCTGACCGGCCCCGCCCACCGCACATATTCGGACAGCGATTTCGGCATCGAGACCTTCATCTCCGCAGGCGACGCCGACGGAGACACCATCGACGACCAGACGGATATCCTCTCCGGCGTCCGGGGCTACCTGGCGACGAAGCCGCAGTACAAGAGCGCCTACTACGTCGGCGGCTGGCCGGACGACGAATACGGCGTCTGCACCGACGTGGTCGCCCGGGGCTTTCTGGCGGCGGGCTATAACCTGCAGGAGCTTGTGGACGCGGACATCCGCGCGAACCCGGCGGTCTATGCCATCGAAAAACCGGATCCGAACATCGATTTCCGCCGGGTGCGCAACCTGCAGGTGTTCTTCTCGCGCACACTGCAGAACCTGACCTGCGATCCGAAGGACATCGCGGAATGGCAGGGCGGCGACGTGGTGGTGTGGAAGAATCACATCGGCATCGTCTCGGACCGCCGGAACAAGAAGGGAATCCCCTACGTGCTGCATCACGGAAGTCCGGTGCAGCCGGCCTACGAGCAGGATATTTTAGAAGAACACGGAGAGATTCTGGGGCATTACCGGGTGTGGTAAAAAAGAAGAACGGAGGCTGCTATTCGGCGGCCTCCGTTCTTTCTTTGCGGTACTGCAGCGGCGAGACGTTGTACCGCCGTTTAAACAGGCGGGAAAAATAACCGGCGTCGGGAATGCCCACCATCGTGCCGATGTCGCCGACGGGGATTTTCGTGTGCTCCAGAATCCTGCAGGCGATGTTCAGCCGGCGCTCCAGAATATAATCCGTCACCCGCTGCCCGGTTTCTTTATGAAAGCGGGAAGACAGGTAATTTGGCGTCAGGTACAGCACCCGGGCAATGTTGCGCGTGGACAGGACATCGCTGATGTGCATGTCGACATACAGCATCGCCTGGCGGACGGGCTCGCTGTATTCCGCCCGGGAGCATTCGCGCACCAGCCGCGTATAGGCGACGGTCATCTCCGCCATCATCCGCAGCAGCTCGTCCGCCTCTTCGGCCGTTTCGATCCGCACCGTGAACCGGTCGGAGGTTTCGTGAATATAAATCGGGTGGACACCGGCTTCCTCCACGGCCTTGCGGAACAGGGTATCCATGACGATGCAGGCATGCCTTGCGTCGGCGAGGGAATCGGAAAAGGACGGAAACAGAAGCTGGGCGCCTTTGCGGGTGGCATTCGCCATATTGTTCAGCGCGTCGAGCGAGGCTTCCTCGCTGCCCGAGCGTATGGCGGCAAGCAGCGCGTTTTCCGCCTGATAGCGTTCGTCAAGCAGACGGGCGGCCGTGGACAGGTCGAGGCGCGGCGTGAAGGCGGAATCGTCCGGCGCCGTCTCGCTGCCGGCGGCTTGCGGGAAGGTAAACGCGGGCCGCTCGGCGGAAGACGGGATGTATAAACCAGAAAAAGGAACCGGCATGTCATACCTCCGGCAGTGCGATTTCAAAAGGAATACGTTTCTCCTGAAATATAGCGTAGAATCCTCCATATTTCAAGAAGAATTCTTATAACGCCGCGGGATGAAATGCTGATAGAATCTAACATAAGTGTGATGTACACAAGCGACGCCGGGACCGCCGGCACGGCTTTGTACACAGAGAGAAGGGATAGACATAAGGAGGGAACACATGCTGAAGAAAGAATGGAAGCGCCTGGCAGCAGCCCTGATGGCGGCGGCGATGCTGGCCGGAACACTGGCGGGCTGCGGCGGTCAGACACAGCAGCCGGAAAACGAGCCGGCTCCGGCCGCGACGGAAACCGAACCCGCGGACGCACCGGCAGCCGAGGAAACACCGGCAGCCGACTCGCAGGAGGCGGATGTTGCAGAAGAGCCGGCAAAGGAAGCGAAAGAGCTTTCCTACACCTGGCTGATCGACATGGGCGAGGACGAGTACTATCAGGAATATGAAGACGGTCCGGTGCAGAAATACTGGATGTCGAAAACCTGGGACGTGAACGGCGAGCCGAAAAAGGTAACCGTTGATTTCTCGGCCCCGATTCCGGGATCGGAGTCGGACTACGTCAACACGCTGCTCGCGACCGGCGAGTATCCGGACGTGATGTCCATCGCCCGTTCTTCCGAGGGCATCGTTCAGCTCTATGAAGAGGGCATTGCATTAGACCTGACGGATTACATCGATCAGTATATGCCGAACTACAAGAAGCGGCTGGAGGAATCGTCGGTTTCCTCGCAGCTGTACACAAACATAAACGGCGAAAAGAAGATCCTGCAGCTCTATGATATGGCGGATCGCGCCCAGGATCCCTGGAGCGGCTACATCTACCGCCGCGACTGGATTGTAAAATACGGCAAGAATCCCGAAACGGGCGAAGCCTTTACCGGCGGCTTCAACGACGACGGCGACTGGGAAGACGACGTGGTATTCCCGTCCGGAAACGCGGATCCGATCTATATCTCCGACTGGGAGTGGATGTTCGAAATCTTTGATGTGGCGATGGAAGCGCTGAACATCACGGACGGCTATGCGTTCCAGCTGTTTTACATGGGCGTCATTCCGCTGGGCGATTTCTCCAGCGGTTTCGGCGGAGCCGGCACCTGGTATATCGATGAAGACGGCAAGTGCCAGTACGGCGCGACCAACGACGGCATGCGTGCCTGCCTGGAGTGCTTAAAAAGCTGGTATGAAAAAGGCTGGATCAACGTGGGCTTCGAAGAAAACACCTCCGACGCCATGTTCTGGGCCGTGGATTCCGCTTCTGTCTACAGCGGAAAGGTCGGCTGCTGCTACGGCATGGTCTCCGCCATCGGCAATCAGCTTGAGATCGAAGGAACCGAAGAGTCCAGCCCGCTGCACGGCATCTACTATACCGGTGCGGCGCAGCCCATCAACGACGTGTACGGCGACGCTTCCGTGCAGGGCATTGAACCCTTTATGTACTTCGCCAACGGCGCTGTCAGCACAGGCGCGATTCTGACCAACAAACTGGAGGGCGACGAGGAGCGCATCGGCGCGATTCTGACGGCGGTGGATTATCTGTATTCGGATGAAGGCTCCCTTCTTGGAAAGCGCGGTTTCTCTGACAAGCAGCAGGCCGAACTGCAGGATTCCTACTATAAAGAGTGGGGGCTTGATGACGGTGCCTACACCATCGATGAAGACGGCGTTGTCGTGGAGAATCCGGTCTTAAAGGGAAAAGACACCATGGAAAATGCCTGCCGCATGATCCGCGTGCCGGGCATCACGTTAAACAACAACTTTAACCCGTCCAACCCGAAGTACCAGGCGGATTCCGTGGAGCAGTGGGCGAAATATCCCAATTCCGGCACGCTGCTCTCCGTGGTTACCAGCCAGCTGTCATCGGACGCCGCGCAGGAACAGTCCACCAGAAACAGCGGCATCAGCACTATCTATGCCCAGATGGTTCCGGAATTCATCGTCGGAACGCTGGATATTGAAAATGACGCCGACTGGCAGTCCTATGTGGACGCGATCAACGCGTATGATCCGGAGGCGTATTGCGCCGAAATCAACGCGATTCTGGGCGAATAGGACGCGCTTCGCAGAATATGCGGCAACCGGCGGACGTATCATGAACCGTGGGGACGGGCAGCGAAAATGCTGCCTGTCCTTTTTTTGTTTACTTTCATTTGACCTTTTTGTATCATGATGTTACTCGGGTATTTATCCCCGCACGGCCCGCTCAGCCGTGTGCAGTACAGCGGCATCGATGGATCAGAGGGACGGATGTATGAGCGCGCAGGAAAAACTCACAAAACAGGATTATTTCGGCACGACACTGCTGTCGGCCAGCCCGTCCATTACGGACGCCATGATTTCCTCCTACCTGATGCTGTATATGACCGACTACGCCGGGTTCGGCTCCTGGGCCGCGGCGATGGCCGGCACGGTGCTGATCATCGCCCGCGTATTTGATTTTCTCTGGGCGCCGGCGGTCGGCGTCATCGTCGGGCGCACCCGCCCCGGGCGGTTTGGAAAGTACCGGCCGTTTCTGGCCCTGTCGGTGGTGCTGGCCTCCCTGGGTGTGCTGACCCTGTTCAACGCCCCGGAGGCGCTTTCCGCTTCCTATGCGGCAGCCATGGCCTATGTCATGGCGGCCTATCTGGTTTACGATATCGGCTCCTCCTTCTACATGCCGACGCTTCTGTACCGCGCGCAGACGCAGGACACGGCACAGCGGGGGCAGCTTCTGATCGGTCCCCGCTATATGAGTGTGGGTTTCGGCGTGCTGATGTCATTGTTCATCACCGGTGCCGGAAAACTGAATCAGACCCTCGGCAGCATGCACCGGTCCGTCGGAATTATGGTGACGCTGTACGTGATCCCCGCGCTTCTGCTCAGCCTTTTCGGCATTCTGATCGTGCGCGAACGGCATGTTGTGCAGGATGAAGCCGCCAGCCGTGTCCGCGTCCGCGACATGCTCGTGGTCTTCCGCGAGAACGCGGCGTTCCGCGTCCGCACCCTGTCCATTGTTTTCAGCGGATTTGTGTGGACGTTTCTGTTCTCGAGCCTGAATTATTACCTGAAATGGACCTACTGCGCCGACCCGGTCACCGGCGCGGTGGACGCCGTTACGTACGGGCGGCTCGTGATGGTTTCGGCGATGCTGACCATCCTGCCCATCCTCGTCGGAAGCGCGGCCGCGGCGCCTTTGATGAAGCGGGCGGGCGCGCCGGACCGTTTCGCCCGCATCCTGCTTCTGGTGCAGGCTGTTCCGCTCGCGCTGCTGTTCGTGCTGCAGCTTTTGGGCATCGTGCAGAAATCGGCCCTTCTCTTTTTCGTTCTGGTCGGCATCGCGGCTTTCTCGATCGGCTGCAACTTCATGCCGGAAAGCGTCATGGTGATGGAAAGCATGGACTATGACATGTACGTCAACGGCAAGGACCGGGGGCCGGTGTACCATACCGTCGGCGCGCTGATCGGCAAGATCCAGACGACGATTTCTTCCGTCGGCATTGCGGCGATCCTGACCTCCATCGGCTATGTGGTGGATTCCAAAACAGACACCTTCTTAGGTGACATGGCGCAGATGCCCGGGATGCTGACGAAGTTCACGGTCCTGTGCGGTCTTGTGCCGGCGCTTTTAAGCATCATCGCATTTCTGATTCTGCGCAGATATCCCGTGACGGAAGAGATCCGGACGAAGATGGGCGGAACGGCGGTGGAACAAGCGGAGTTTGAAGATATAAGGTGACAGAAATGCAGTAAGACTGCGGTTCCCGTTCTCCGGGAGCGCAGTCTTTTTTATTGTGCACGGCGTCAAGATCTAGTATAATAAATCAATTAAGACACAAGAAACGGTTTTACGTCCTCCGGACGGAAACACGAGCAGAACCAGGAGTGCATATGTGCGGATTTGCAGGTTTTTTCGGAACCGGTGATTATGAACGCGCGGCGGTTGTGGACGCTATGGGTGAAAAGATCGTCCACCGCGGGCCCGATTCCGCGGCGCATTTTGTGGATGATTCCTACGCGGTGGCCTTCCGGCGCCTTTCCATCATCGATCTGGCCGGCGGCACGCAGCCGATGAAAAGCGCCGACGGCCGTTACGTCATCACCTTCAACGGCGAGATCTACAACTACCGGGACATCCGCGCCGAGCTGATCGAAAAGCACGGCTGCACCTTCGCGACGGATTCCGACACCGAGGTGCTGCTGCAGACCTACGTCACCTGGGGCGCCGAGGGCACGAAGCGCCTGCGCGGCATGTTCGCCTTTTCCATTTACGACACCGAAGAGCACGTCATGTTCGCGGCGCGCGACTACTTCGGCATCAAGCCGTTCTACTATGCGCAGATGAACGGCCATCTGCTGTTCGGCTCGGAGATCAAGTCCTTCCTGGCCCATCCCGCGTTCGAGAAAAAAGTGAATAAAGACGCGCTGAAGATGTATCTGATCTTCCAGTACACGCCCCTGGCGGAGACGATGTTCGCCGGCGTGTACAAGCTCGAGCCCGGCCACTGGCTGCGCTACGACGGCAAAACGGTGGAGACCGGCGAGTTCTTTGAGCCGGATTACGAGATCACCGGCAGGGATCTGGACGCGGCGATGAACGAGATCAAGGCCGCGATGGACGAGACCGTGCGCTATCACCAGATCGCGGACGTCGAGGTGGGCAGCTTCCTGTCCGGCGGGGTGGATTCGAGCTACGTCGCCGCGATGGCCCGCCCGGACAAGACCTTCTCCGTCGGCTTCGAAGTCGATGAATTCGACGAGACCGGCAAGGCCGCCGCGCTGTGCAAAAAGCTGGGCATGAAGAACCGCCTGCGCGAGATCGCGGCGGACGAATTCTTCGCCGCGCTGCCGGAGGTGCAGTATTTCTCCGACGAACCCCACGCGAACCTGTCCGCGGTTCCGCTGTATTTCCTGTCGCAGATGGCGGCCGAGGACCTGAAGGTCGTTTTAAGCGGCGAAGGCGCGGACGAGCTCTTCGGCGGCTATGATACCTACAAACCGTCGCCCTCCGGCGACGCCTACCGCAGGACCGTTCCGCGGGCGATCCGCGAAGGCCTCGGGCATCTGGCCGAGAGCCTGCCCCCGGTGCCGGGCCTGAATTTCCTGCGCCGCAACGCGCTGGACCTGGAGGACAAATACATCGGCCAGGCCTTCATCATGGACAACGAAAAAGCCGACCGCCTGCTGAAGAACGAGTGGCAGAGCAGCCTGCGCTATCAGGATGTGACCGCGCCCCTCTTTGCCGAGGCGGACGCCGCGGGCCTGGATGAGCTGCACAAAAAGCTGTATCTCGACATGCGGCTGTGGCTGCCCAACGACATCCTCTTAAAAGCCGACAAGATGACCATGGCCCACTCCCTGGAGCTGCGCGTTCCCTATCTCGACAAGGAAATCTGGGCCCTGTCGCGCACCCTGCCCACCGACCTGATGGTGCAGGGCGAAGAGACCAAGCTCGCCTTCCGCAAAGCCGCCGAAAGCGTGCTGCCCACCGAGTGGGCCGAGCGTCCGAAAAAAGGCTTCCCCGTACCGCTGCGCGTCTGGCTGCGCGACGAAAAATACTGCGCCATCTTCCGCGAGATGTTCGAACAGCCCTTTGCGGCAGACTTCTTCGACCAGGAGCTGCTGCTTTCGATGCTTGAAGAACACAAAGAAGGAAAACGCATGCACCAGCGCGAACTGTACACGGTGTACTCCTTCCTGCTGTGGTATCAGATCTATTTCGTCAATGACGGCCGAATCGACCTCGTCGTCAAAGATCCGAAGGCTGCGGAAAAAGCTCTCGGAAGGAAGTAAAAAGGCGAAAGCGGAACGGGGGTCAGGCACCCGTTCCGTTTTCTGGGAAAAGTGGAACGGGTGCCTGACCCCCGTTCCGGTTTTGCTGTAAAAGGAAAAGGAAAGGAAACAAATATGTGCGGAATTGTAGGTTTCACGGGACAGCACGCGGCCGCGCCGATCCTTCTGGACGGTCTTTCCAAACTGGAATACCGCGGCTATGATTCGGCCGGACTGGCCGTCCGGGACGGCGAGAAGCTGCCGGAGGTGGTCAAAGCTGTCGGCAAGCTGCGCAATCTGGCGGAGAAGACGGACAACGGCAATGCCTTAAAGGGCAGCTGCGGCATCGGCCACACGCGCTGGGCGACCCACGGCGAGCCGAGTCAGGTCAACGCCCATCCCCACGTCAGCATCAATCTGGACGGGGTGGAGCCCGGACCGGTGGACGCGGAAGTCATCGGCGTGCACAACGGCATCATCGAAAACTACGAGGAGCTGCGCGACAAGCTGCTGCGCCACGGCTATCAGTTCTACAGCGAAACCGACACCGAAGTGGCGGTCAAACTGGTCGACTACTATTATAAGAAGTACAAGATCGGCCCCGTGGACGCGATCAACCGCACCATGGTGCGTGTGCGAGGCAGCTACGCACTGGCGCTGATGTTTAAGGATTACCCGGGCGAGATCTATGCGGCCCGCAAGGATTCCCCGATGATCATCGGCTGCGCCGACGGCGAATCGTTCCTGGCGTCGGACGTGCCGGCGATCCTGAAATACACACGCAGCGTCTACTACATCGACAACCTGCAGGTGGCGCGGCTTGTGCCCGGCGGGGTGACCTTCTTCGATCTGAACGGCGACGAAGTGGCCTTGGCGCCCACCGAGGTGACCTGGGATGCCGAATCCGCGGAAAAGGGCGGTTTCGAGCACTTTATGATCAAGGAGATTCACGAGCAGCCCCAGGCCGTGCGCGACACCTTAAACAGCCTGATCAAAGACGGCCGGATCGATCTGTCCGCCGCGGGCCTTGACGAGGAAAAACTGAAAGAGATCACGCAGATCCACGTCGTGGCCTGCGGATCGGCCTGGCACGTCGGCATGGCGTCCCAGTACGTCATCGAGGACCTCGCCGGCGTCCCCGTGCGCGTCGAGCTCGCGTCGGAATACCGATATCGGAAGCTGCTTCCGCAGCCCGGGACGCTCGTGATCATCATCTCCCAGTCCGGCGAGACGGCCGACAGCCTGGCGGCGCTTCGCATGGCGAAATCCCTGGGGCTTTCGACGCTCGCCGTCGTCAACGTCGTCGGCTCGACGATCGCCCGCGAGGCGGATAACGTCCTCTACACACTGGCCGGCCCCGAAATCGCCGTCGCGACCACGAAAGCCTACTCCGCGCAGCTCGCCGCCATGTCCGCGTTCGCGGTGGAACTGGGCTTTGCGCGCGGTCTGGTGCCGGAAGAGGACTACGCCCGGTACATCAAAGACCTGACCGAACTGCCCGGAAAGATGGAACGCGTCCTTGAAGACAAAGAACGCATCCAGTGGTTCGCGTCGAAATACTCCAATGCCCAGGACATGTTCTTCTTAGGCCGCGGCCTCGACTACGCGATCTGCCTTGAAGGCAGCCTGAAGGTCAAGGAAATCAGCTACATCCACAGCGAAGCCTACGCCGCCGGCGAAATGAAACACGGCACCATCAGCCTGATCGAAAAGAACACCCTGGTCATCGGCGTACTGACCCAGGACGCTCTCTTTGAAAAAACCATCAGCAACATGGTCGAATGCAAAGCCCGCGGCGCCTACCTGATGGGCCTCGCCACCTACGGCCACTACAACGTGGAAGACACGGCCGACTTTACGGTCTACATTCCCAAAACCGACAGCCACTTTATGGGAAGCCTCGCCGTCATCCCCCTGCAGCTGATGGGCTACTACATCAGCGTCGCCAAAGGCCTCGACGTCGACAAACCCCGCAACCTCGCGAAAAGCGTGACGGTGGAATAAAAAGCAAAAGTGGAACGGGGGTCAGGCACCCGTTCCGGTATTCCGACAGGTTATAGCATCTATATTCCGCCGGAAAGGTTGTTGTCAGCAACACGAAATGTTAAAATTTTTCCGGCAGAAAAAGGGGGACGCGTGCCTGTCCCCCGTTCCGCTTTTCGGACAAGAGGAGCGGGGGGTTGTCCCCCGTTCCGGTTTTTAAAAGCAGATAAACATATGGGAAAGTACTTTGGAACAGACGGATTTCGCGGAGAGGCTAACAAGGATCTGACTTACGAACACGCGGTAAAAATCGGCCGTTATCTGGGCTGGTATTATGGTGTCCGGCTGGGGAAGAAGGCAAAGGTGGTGATCGGCAAGGACACCCGCCGCTCCTCCTACATGTTTGAATACGCGCTGTGCGCGGGCCTGACGGCTTCCGGCGCGGATGCCTACATCATGCACGTGACGACGACGCCGTCGGTGTCCTACATCGCGCGTGTGGACGATTTCGACTGCGGCATCATGATTTCCGCGTCCCACAATCCGTTCTACGACAACGGCATCAAGATCGTCAACAACAACGGCGAGAAGATGGACGAGGAAACCCTCTTAAAGATCGAGGACTACATCGACGGCAAGATCGAAGTGCCGCTGGCCGAGCGCGACAAGATCGGCCGCACGGTGGACTATGTGGCCGGCCGCAACCGCTACATCGGCTATCTGATTTCCATCTCGAAGTTCAACTTCAAGGGCGTCCGCGTCGGCTTAGACTGCGCGAACGGCGCCTCCTGGTCCATCGCCCGCGGCGTGTTCGACGCCCTCGGCGCGAAGACCTATGTGATCAACGACAATCCGGACGGCTACAACATCAACACCAACTGCGGATCGACCCACATCGAGCACCTGCAGCGATTTGTCGTGGACAACGGTCTTGACATCGGCTTCGCCTTCGACGGCGACGCGGACCGCTGTCTGTGCGTGGATGAAAAGGGCAATGTCGTCACCGGCGACCACATCCTTTACATCTACGGCCTGTACATGAAGGAAAACGGCAAGCTGCGCAACAACAAGGTCGTCACCACCGTCATGTCCAACTTCGGCCTTTACAAGGCCCTGGACGCCGTCGGCATCGAGTATGACAAAACCAAGGTCGGCGACAAGTACGTCTACGAAAACATGGTCGACACCGGAAACCGCATCGGCGGCGAGCAGAGCGGCCACATCATCTTCACGAAGTACGCCACCACCGGCGACGGCATCCTGACCGCCATCAAGATGATGGAAGTCATGCTCGCGAAGGAGAAACCGATGTCCGAGCTGGCGGCGCCCGTGGTCTTCTATCCGCAGGTATTAAAGAACGTCCGCGTGCACAGCAAGCCCGACGCCCAGAACGACCCCGACGTGCAGGCCGCTGTCGAAGGCGTCGCGAAAGCCCTCGGCGACACCGGCCGCATCCTCGTGCGTGAATCCGGCACCGAGCCCGTCATCCGCGTCATGGTGGAAGCCCAGACCGATGAAATCTGCGAAAAGTACGTCGACCAGGTGATCGACGTGATCCGCGCGAAAGGACACATCAGCGCCTAAGCTGCTTTTCACGGAAAGGAAAGGAACACCCCATGTATACCATTACCGACCTCTACGATCTCGACCACACTTTAGCCGCGGATTACCTCCGCGGATTCACCTATCCCTGGGAAGCCTTAAAGGGCATCAAGGACATGATCCTCGCCCTCGGCCCGACACTGGATCCGGAAGAATATGACGAAGTCTCCGAGCACGTCTGGGTGCACAAGACCGCGAAGGTCTTCCCGTCGGCCTACCTCGGCGCGCCTTGCATCATCGGCCCGAACACCGAAGTGCGCCACTGCGCCTTCGTCCGCGGAAGCGCCTTGGTCGGAGCGGACTGCGTCGTCGGCAACTCCGTCGAACTGAAAAACGTGATTCTGTTTGACCACGTGCAGACGCCGCATTACAATTATGTCGGGGACTCCATCCTCGGGTATTACTCCCACATGGGCGCCGGCTCCATCACGAGCAACGTCAAATCCGACAAGAAGCTCGTCGTGGTGCACAACGGCACCGAGCAGATCGAAACCGGCATCAAGAAATTCGGCGCGATGCTCGGCGACTACGTCGAAGTCGGCTGCAACAGCGTCTGCAACCCCGGCACCGTCATCGGCCGCCACAGCAACGTCTACCCGACCTCCTGCGTGCGCGGCGTCGTACCGGAAAACTGCATCTTCAAAAACAGCGGTGAAATCGCGGAGAAATACTAGGATGCACTGACCAACCAGAAAAGCAAGGAGAAGAAGAAATGCGAGTCGTAATTCAGGAAAACTATGACAACATGTGCAAATGGGCGGCGGATTACATCGCCGGCAAAATCAAAGCACACAAAGAGGACCGTCCCTTCGTTCTCGGCCTTCCGACCGGATCGTCCCCGATCGGCGTGTACAAGGAGCTGGCCCGCATGAACCAGGCCGGCGAGCTGTCCTTCGCCAACGTCGTGACCTTCAACATGGACGAATACCTCGGCCTGCCCCACGAGCACGACCAGAGCTACTGGTACTTCATGCACGACAACTTCTTTGACCACCTGGTCGACATGAAGCCGGAAAACATCAACATCTTAAACGGCATGACCGACGACCCGGAAGGCGAATGCGCCCGCTATGAAGAAAAGATCGCCTCCTACGGCGGCATCGACCTGTTCATGGGCGGCATCGGCGTGGACGGCCACATCGCGTTCATCGAGCCCTACACCAGCCTCGCGTCCCGCACCGGCGTCCGCAACCTGACCACGGACACCCGCATCGTCAACAGCCGCTTCTTCGGCAACGATCCGGAAGCCGTCCCGTCCCAGGCCCTGTCCGTCGGCGTCGGCACTGTCACCGACTCCAAAGAAGTGCTGATCCTGATCAACGGCCACAACAAAGCCCGCGCCCTGGCCGCCACCGTCGAAGGCGGCGTCAGCCAGAAATGGACCTGCAGCGCGCTGCAGATGCACAACGGCGCGATCATCGCCTGCGACGAAGCCGCCTGCGGCGAGCTGACCGTGGACACGTACAAGTATTTCCTCGACATCGAAAAAGCCGAACGGCTGTATGGTGTGCTACCCGTCAAGAGGACAGTGAATAATTAAAAAGTTTTATGCCGCCAGTCGAGCAATCGGCTGGCGGTATTCTTATGCAGCCGCATAATAGTTCTCATGGTATTCAACAGGAGTCATCAAGTGAAGCTTTCGC
>JAZQBE010000066.1:0-73800 GCA_045545575.1 Shuttleworthella sp. | reverse complement strand
CGAGTTCGCACAGGACTTGCACCTGTTTCCCTTTTCACCGGATCCATGGCCAGCGGCCCATCCGGCACCTGCAGTCTCAGGATGCTGTGCATCCCGAAAATAATAATGACACCGCCGCGCCGGATGCAGGTTCTCTGCCCCCTGCGGCCGCGTCACTGTTACCCTATCAGATCTCGTCCAAAAAAACAAGCCGCCGAGCCTTTGCTCCGGCGGCTTGCGCTTCTCTTATTTTCCGTACCAGGCAATGCCTTCGTAGATCCAGCCGCCCTCCGCGATCGCACTGATTTCGGCGTAATCCGTCGTATACAGATGCGTCCCGGTCTGCAGCTTCGGATGAAACGCCCGGTACACCGGAACGGTGCCTCCGGAATACCAGCAGATGCCTTCGTCGTTCCAGCCGGATCCCGACAGAATCTGGTGTTCCTGCGCGTCCATCGTATAGTGGTGCTCGCCGCTGAAGGGATTGAACAGCCGGTACACCGGCGTGCCTTCGACGGGCGCTTCCCAGCCGGCGCCCTCGTACTTCCATCCGGCGCGGGACAGCTGCAGCGCCTCGTAGGTATTGCCCGTATAGAGATGCTCCTTTGTCGCGGGCAGATACAGGCGGTGAATCCGAACGGCGTCCGGATCGGTCGAATCCGCCGGACCGTCCGCGTCCGCCGGATCGGTCTCCTGCGGTTTTTGATCCCTTTCCGCGATGTCCTTCGCGACCCGCGCGCAGCCCGGCCGCCCTTCCCAGAACCCGCTGGTGATGAAATGGCGGACATAGGCATAATTGTCGTCGCCGAAATACGCGGCCAGATCCGGATTGTGCTCTTTATAATAGGCCAGATCAAACCAGTCCGACGCGCACCGGCCTTCCGGGATTCCGGAGCAGATCCAGTGAATCCGGTAGCCCAGCTCGTCCCAGCCGTACACCGCGGCCAGATCCGGGTTCTCACGGGCATAAGTTTCCGCGTCAAAGGCCAGGCCGAGATACAGATCGTCGCGGTTCCACGGATTGCTTCCGTCCGGATCGGACGGATCCCAGCCCTGAAACTCCGCCGGCGCGCCCCCGATGCGGTACAAAGGCGCCGCACCCAAAGGACCCGGATTGTCATCGGCGTAAAACGTCACCTTCGACCGCCCGGAAACCAGGTTTTCCTGGATCCATTTCGCGTCGCGCACCATCAGCCGCACACAGCCGGCCGACGCGGCCGTCCCCAGCAGATCGAACTGCCCAGGCTCGAGGGAGCCGGGATTCCCGTAGCGCATGTAGGGAACGGAATGAAACAGGATGCTGCCCGTAATCCGGGTGGCATACTGCCCGTGAACGCCGTAGAACAGGTTGCGCCAGCGGTACTTGTTGCTGATCGTATACGTGCCGCCCCGGGGTGTCCCGCCGCCGGTGGAGCAGGGCATCACACGGACAGGCACGTCCCCGTCGTATACTGTGACAGTGTTCGTGCGCACATTGACATAGACATGATACGCTCCGTTCGCCTCCGCCTTCAAAGAAAGCGGCTGCACGGAAAGAAGCATGGCGCATATCAGAAAAAGAATGGTTTTGCGAAAATGTTTCACGTGCTTTACCCGTTCTTTTTTACAGCATTTCCTCGATCAGATTCACGTCCTCCATCTGCAGCAGATAGTCCTGAATCTCATCCTGCATCGACCCGTCCTCCATGGCCTGTTCGACCATCGTCATCAGGTTCGTGTTGGAAAGAATCGCCGCGTAGGAACCGACCGTCAGCACCACGGAAAGCACCGCGCACGCGATGCCTGCGGCGGCAAACGCTTTGCGGTCATACGAAACCAGCTGAATAATGCCAAAGATCACGGCCAGAATCGCCGTAATCACGTTCAGTCCCGTAAGAAAGCTCAGCAGCGCGATCACGCCGAGCACAAGAGACGCGGTCCCCATGCCGTTGCCGATCTTTTTGCCTTTTTCATTGTACTGCGGACCGCGGTTCTGATAATAGTTCTGATAGGCCGCCATGCGCGGATCCATCGGATTGTTCTGATTCTCCATTCCTTCTCCTGTATTCTGTCATTGCCGGATCTGTCTTGTATTATACCACAAATCCGGGCAGATCTCTCATATATGCGTCAAAAGCGGACGGGACCGCGTAGGACGTGCGGATATCGTCGATGTCCGCCGCAAAGACGGTTTGATGATCCTCCGGGCGCGGCAGTGACGCGTCGTCCGCAATGCGCACACGGTACCCTTTCATGTGCCATTCCACATGGGAAAAGATGTGCTTCGCCGCCGGAAGCGGCTCGATCTGCAGCGGCTCCGCCCCGAAAGAACGGACCGCGTCCCTCACGGTCTCCTCGTTGGCCCACTGCTCCAGGCCCGGCAATTCGTACAGGCCGGCCAGAAGCCCGCGGGCGGGACGTTTCCCCAGCAGAATCTCGTGCCCGTTCTGCACCAGCAGGATCATCCGCCGCTCGATGCGCCGGGCCTTTGCCGCGGAACGGACAGGATAACGGTCCGTCGTATGGTTCTGATGCGCTTTGCACGCCCCGCTCCAGGGGCATGCTTCGCAGTGCGGCGCGCCGTTCGGCACGCAGACGCAGGCGCCCAGCTCCATCATGGCCTGATTGAACCGGCCCGGCGCTTCCTTTGGCAACAGCCGCTGCATGTCCGCCGCAGCCGCCTTCTTCGCCGCCTCGCTTTTGACGTCCTCGCCGCACTCGAACAGGCGGCTCCAGACGCGCAGCACGTTTCCGTCCACCGCCGGCACCGCTTCCCCAAAGGCGATCGACGCAATCGCGCCGGCCGTGTAGGGGCCGATGCCGCAGAGTTTCACAATGTCGTCATAGCGGGAAGGCATTTCGCCGCCATATTCGTCGATGATCTGCCGGGCCGCTTTCTGCATGTTGCGCACGCGGCTGTAGTACCCCAGCCCCTCCCAGAGTTTCAGGAGCTGCTGTTCACCGCAGACGGCCAGGGAAGCGATATCCGGCAGCGTGTTTAGAAAACGGTTATAATATGGAATTACCGTTTCCACCCGGGTCTGCTGCAGCATGATCTCCGACACCCAGACGGCGTAAGGGTCCGCCGTGCGGCGCCAGGGAAGATCCCGGTGGCCGGTGTCGTACCAGGCCAGAAGATCGGCTGTCTCCGGGCATGCGACTCCCGTCTTCATCCTATTCACCGCGCAGCTCTTTGGAGCGTTTTGTGCCCGCGCGCACCGCCTCGATTACGGCATTGCGGAAGCCGTATTTTTCCAGCGCCGTCACGCCGGCGATCGTGGTGCCGCCGGGGGACGTGACCATATCCTTCAGCTGTCCGGGGTGCTTGCCGGTCTTTAAGACCATCTTCGCCGCCCCGCGCACCGTCTGCGCGGCAAAGGTATAGGCCTGATCCCGGGGCATGCCGTCCGCAACCGCCGCGTCCGCCATGGCTTCAATCAGCATGTAGACGTAGGCCGGAGACGATCCGCTTAAGCCCGTGACCACGTCCATCCGCTCCTCCGGAACGATCTGGGCCTTGCCAAAGCTTTCAAAGATCGCCAGAGCCTGGGCCATTTCCTCGTCCGTCACCTCCCGGTTCGGCGAAAGCGCACTCATGCCGCAGCCGGCCAGGGCCGGCGTATTGGGCATGGCACGCACCAGGTGCAGCTCAGGCAGCGTAAACATGCGCTCAATGGAAGAAATCGTCGTGCCCGCCACAATCGAGATCACCAGCGTGCGCTCGTCCATGACCTCCCGGATCTCCCGGATCACAGAAAGCAGCACGCCGGGCTTTACCGCCAGAATCAGCACGTCGGCCGACGCGGCTGCCCGGGCATTGTCCCGCGTGGTAAAAACACCGTAAGTGTCATTGATGTCATTTAACGCCTGCATGCTGCGGTCAGCAACCGTCACATCTGCCGGATCCGCCAGCTGGGAAAGCAAAATGCCTTCCAGCATGGCGCGGCCCATGTTGCCGCCGCCGATCAGGGCAATTTTCTGATGCTCCATAGGGCACTCCTTTAAAACAGGTATTCAAACTGAAACGTGTATATTATAACGCAACCGCCGCCTTTTGGCATCGTCTTTCTCGCGGGCGGGATGATCCTCATCCGCGCTTCTTTTTCTTTGAGCCACGCACGACAAAGGCGGCCTGTCGGCCGCCTGGGTGAAGATTTATGGTGTAGATGCAGATCATCCTGCGCAAATTACAGATTCACCTCCGGAATCCCTGCAAATCCCTTTGCCAGATCTTCATCCGTCGGAATGTAATCCGTCATCTTGCCGTCGTTATAAGCCTCATAAGCCTTCATGTCGAAGTAGCCGGTGCCGGTCAGGCCGAAGATGATGGTCTTCTCTTCACCGGTTTCCTTGCACTTTAAGGCCTCGTCGATGGCGGCGCGGATCGCGTGGGAGGATTCCGGCGCCGGCAGGATGCCTTCAGCGCGGGCAAACAGTTCTGCCGCTTCAAACACGGACGTCTGCTCCACGGCGCGGGCTTCCATCAGGCCGTCAGCGTACAGCTGGCTTAAGACGGCGCTCATGCCATGGTAGCGCAGGCCGCCGGCGTGGTTGGCGGACGGAATGAAACCGTGGCCTAAGGTGTACATCTTGGCCATGGGGCACACCTTGCCGGTGTCACAGAAATCGTAGACAAACTTGCCTCGCGTGAAGCTGGGGCAGGAGGCCGGCTCCACGGCGATGATGCGGTAATCCGCTTCGCCCCGCAGTTTTTCGCCCATGAAGGGTGCGATCAGGCCGCCTAAGTTGGAGCCGCCGCCGGCGCAGCCGATGATGATATCGGGCTTGATGCCGTATTTGTCGCAGGCCGCCTTCGTCTCAAGGCCGATGATGGACTGGTGCAGCAGCACCTGGTTTAACACGCTGCCCAGCTCGTAGCGGTAACCCGGCGTGGAGACCGCCGCTTCCACCGCTTCGGAGATGGCGCAGCCTAAGGAACCGGTGGTACCCGGGAATTCCTCGTTGATCTTGCGGCCGATGTTGGTCTCCATGGAGGGAGACGGGGTCACGTTGGCGCCGTAGGTGCGCATCACTTCCCGGCGGAAGGGCTTCTGCTCGTAGGAAACCTTTACCATGTACACCTTGCAGTCCAGCCCAAAGTACGCGCAGGCCATGGACAGCGCCGTGCCCCACTGGCCGGCACCGGTCTCGGTGGTGACACCCTTTAAGCCCTGGGCTTTCGCATAGTAGGCCTGGGCGATGGCGGAATTGAGCTTGTGGCTTCCGGAGGTGTTGTTGCCCTCAAACTTGTAGTAGATTTTCGCCGGGGTGTCCAGTGCTTTTTCCAGAAATTCCGCATGGACAAGCGGTGACGGCCGGTACATCTTATAGAAGTCCATAACCGGTTCCGGGATCGGGATGAACTGGGTGGTGTTATCCAGCTCCTGGCGGATCAGCTCATCGCAGAAAATGGGCTGCATCTCCTCGAAGGTCAGGGGCTGTAAGGTGCCCGGATTTAACAGCGGCGCCGGCTTGTTCTTCATGTCGGCACGCAGATTGTACCATGCGGTCGGGATCTCGTTCTCTTCCAGGTAGATCTTGTAGGGGATCTTCTTGCTGTCGCTCATGGATGGTCTCCTTTCGTTTGGGTGTTTTTGGTTCTTTTCCTTTTCCGGGACAAAAGAAAACGCTCCTGTCCCTGCGTCTTTCGCTGGGACAGGAGCGTGATATCCATCTCCTGCGGTGCCACCCGGCTTGGTACAGATTGCCCGTACCCTCTCAGTGCGTACTATCATACGCCGGCTTTTGATTACGGAAAGCCACTTCCGTCTCGCATACTTAAAAGCGGATGTTTCGTTCTGCTCGCCCTCCGGAGTCCATTCCACGCGGTATTGCCTGCTGCGATCTCACCATCCGCAGCTCTCTCAGAAGCAAGGGGCCGTGTGTACTCCTCTCCTTCAACGGTTTAACGCAGTATAGCACTGAAGAAATTGGAATGCAAGTACCTGTTTGAAACTTTTTTGCAAGGTTGTTTCCTTTGTGCTGATTGCATAGACGATCGGCCGAATGTGTCCGGCAAGTCAAAAGCGCCTGTCCCTTGGAGCTTCTTTCAGCTCTGTCGGGATGACAAAAGTGCCTGTTCCATTTGTCACTTCCAGGCGTCACCCTGCAGTGCCAGATCGAAGGTGTACACCTGCTCACCGGCGCTGATGCTGCTGGTGGCTTTGATCGTGTGCACGCCGCCGGACAATTCGTGGCTGTGGATTTCCAGCACCTCGGAGGTCAGTTCCAGGGATCCGTCCTGTGCATAGGTCCAGGTGCCGTCAAACACTGATTCCGTGCGGTTGTTGATCAGCTCAAAGGTGCCGTCGGTGTACAGATACATCTCGAAAGCGATGGGGATGGTAATTCCGCCGCCCACGGCTACATTTGCACTGCCGGTAAGCATCCCCTCCTGATCCTTCTGATCGGAGTATGCAATCAGCGTCACAGGCCCTGCTTCGTCCGTATATGTCCACTGGTCGCCGTCAAAATCCGGCTCCGTCAGACAGGCTCCGCCGGCCAGTGTGTAAATGCCGGTCATGGCATCGTATCGCAGCTGCCCGCTGGTTTCGCCATCCCGGACTGTGCTGACATAACCGTCTGCATACAGGGCAAAGGTGTGCTCCTGCCGCGGGGATTCGTCTTCCGGCTCTTCTTTCAGCATCAGGCAAACGGAAGGTTCAGAAGATGGCGTGTAACCCTCTTTCAGTGCAGTACCTGCAGCTGCCGCCGATGGATTTTCCGCGTCCTTGAGTTCCTCTGCCGTTTTCTCAGATGCGTCCTTTGATTTATCAGATTTCTCTGCCGCTGTGGGGCCATCTTCCGTTTCATCCGCCGCTTCTGCTGCCGGCGCATCCGCTGCATCACCGCCCTTTTTTACCGTAAACACCACTTCCGTCTCAGTTCCGTCTGCGTTTGCGGCGCTGTGGAAAACCGCCTGGGCGTATACATTTCCGTCGGCATCGGTCACTGCAATGACATAATCCCCCAGGAAAGCGTCAAACACCGCCGTTCCGTTTGCATCGGTTGCCGTCTGCCGGTTTGTCCACAGGCGCTGATACATGAGGCGGTAATAGGCGCTGACCACGGGACCGTCCATGGTAAGTCCGCCCCAGGAAATGAATCCCCGGCTGCCCGGATGGGCATAATTTATGAGAATAAAATCGTTGTTAAAATCCGCCCGCAGGTTATCTGCCGCCACGCCGCTGCCGAAATTCTGCAGGGAGTATTCGGTGACTTCCGTTCCAATGCCCAGCTCCAAAAGTTTGTCGTATTCCTCCCAGGTGGTCTTAGGATCAATGAGACTGTCCACGTTATCCGGGCGGAAATAGGCCTGCAGTCCAAGATAGTCGATGGGTGCGTTCTTTTCGTTTTTCAGCCAGTCAAACAGTTTTCTTGTCCAGACACGCTGGGCGGCCTGAGCCTGCCACATGGTATCGTTGTAGGACAGAGCGATATCATCACCGGCGGCATCTCTTGCCGCGTTTAGGATATCCACCAGAATCTGGTTGTCATATCCGCCGCCGTCCGCCGCCATGGAGGTACCGTCAAAGGATCCTGCGTCCTCGCCCAGGGCATTGATGATACCCCGGTTGCTGAAGTCAAAGATTTCGTTAAATACGTCCCATTCTGCAATGGCACTGTCGTCTCCGGTGTAATAGGATGCATAATGGGAAACGTGTTCTATAATCACTTCCCGCAGAAGTTCCTGAAAATCTTCCACCGTGGGTGTAACGCCCGAAAGGGAGGTCTCGTCATCGACAAGGCTTTCAATGGATTTAGAAAGCTGTTCTGTTTTTTCTTTCATGCGTTCAATGGCAGAAAGGGTGACCTCGTCCGTGATGGAATCCAGGGGATAGCGTTCTCCGTATGGCGCTGCAAAGGCTTCCTTTGCCCTTTCAATCGCCGCCCGAAGGGTGCCCATGGTACCGTCGCCCATGCCATAAGTGTTGTTCGGCTCCTGCATCTTCTGCATGGCGGCGATAACCTTTGCGTAATAGCGCACATAGTCCGGAACCGTCTGGAATTCGGCGGCGGTGGTCACTCCGTCGTCATAGGGATCCTCGCTGGTGCTGGGCCAGAACAGCACGTGACCGTGGACCGCAAGTCCCTGATCCTTTAAATAGGCCAGTGCCTCTTTGGTGCTTTCCGAAACGCCCGCCGTCTGCTCCCATTTCAGATCGTTGGCAAAGGTGATGATGTTGAAATAATCCCGGTACCGGCTGACAGATTCATCCCGTCCTTCTTCGGATGCGGCGTAAGCCGAGGCACGGGAACTGGTGCCGATGTAGTAATCCCGGCCTGTCTGAGTGGCCTGCACCGTAACGTTTGCCGCCGGATTGCCGTCTTCGTCTTCCACCCGTACCACCAGCTGACCCTTGCGGTTCGCCTCAATCATATCCTCTGCCGTGGTCCGCCAGCTGTCCAGGGAATCGGCAAAATGATACCAGGAATTTCCCGCATCCGTCGCCCGTTCCCGGCCCGGAATTGCCAGCAAAAGGGATTCCTTCACCGGTCCGTCATACTTCGCGGCGGAAACCGCATCGATTTCCATCTCCTGTGCATCGTAACCCAGGGTCAGTTCAAAACAGGCGCTATCTGTATTCTTCGTGGCATATCCATAAAACCAGCATTCTTCAAAATCCGAACCCGGTTCGAATATGGGATTCCGCGCCAGCCAGGTATCCCGGCCCTGATCGCCTTCAGCATACAGATCCACCAGGAAATTAGCGGGGGTCTCGCCGGTGCTGCGGGCTTTGAAACGTACGACCACCGCGTCGCCGGCATGGATGTCGCCTTCCAGAGGAATCAGGACGGTATCGGTATAGATATTTCCGTGGCTTACGGACCGTCCATCGGTGCGAAGGGAAACGGTGCCGTCTGTTACCGCTGCCTCCACACCGCAATAGGAAAGATCCCCTGCCGCAAGATCCGTAAATCCACTCAGGCCAAAGGCCGTAAGATCCTCAGCCAGGCTGCCGGTCTCCTCATTCCAGGCGTCCGCCAGCACCTGATATTCCGATATGGGTGCCGGCAGCGAAGCCGCCGGATGTTCTGCCGCATATGCCATAGCTTCGGCGGCCGCCGCATCGGTCTCTTCCGAGGTATTCTCTGCCGTTTCCCCTCCCCGGGTCGCTGCGGTTTCTTCAGCGCTTTCTTCTGCGGCTGCCGCAGGCTCCGCCGCGGGGGCGCTGCTTTCGTCTGCAGGCGAACTGCCGCAGCCCATGGCCGCAGCAGTCATCGCCGATGCAAGGAGGAGGGCACAACCTTTCTTAAAAACATGTTTCATATATGCTGATCTCCCTTCCATGATTCATTCTGCAAACAGGAATTCTTGCCGTCCCTGCGCCGGAAATCAGCGGCGCAGGGACGGGGATTGGCCTTTGGGTCATCTTTTATTTTCCGATAACAGCGTTGATGTCCTCGCAGTAGGTATCGACGCCCAGTTCCTTTAAACCGTCACAGAACGCTTCCCATTCCGCATCGTCTGAAATATCCTTTGTCCCGGTCACAAATCCCGGCATCTCCTGGCCGTAGTAGGTAATCATGGCACTCTGAACCGCTGAATGATTCGTCGCCTGATCTGCGCTAAGTTGCCTGGACACGGCCGGCGGAATATTGCCGGTGGTGGAATAAGCCGACCAGTTCATGACAGAGCGTTCCTCGTCCGCCTTGCGGCCGTGATCCACATGGCCCATGGTGGTCATGCCCAGCACCCGCTGCATGGATGCGGCGCCGTCAAGACCTGTTTCTGCAGTCAGGGCGTCTTTGTTGATGACATAAGTGTAGTCATCCCCGGAAACCACCTTTTCATAGGCTCCGTCCTCTAAGCCCCACTGCAGGTAAAACTCGTCCTGAATCTCGGCCATTTCCTCCTTGGAGAAACCTACGTTTCGCAGCATGCCGCCGTCTAAGGTGTACAGATAATCCAGGGCTGTCAGGAGAGATGCGATATTCTTTTCTTCTGCCTTGTTGGTAATGCCAAGGGTGGTGTTTGCCAGCGAACCGCTTAAGAAGATGGCCGGCTCCTTGTTCTGCATGGATGCGTCGCCATACTTATCGTTGATGGGCTGGCGGGCGCCGAAGCACACAATGCCGTTGGTGGGATTCGAGGTGTCGCCGCCGGAAACATCCATGGTGGAGCCCAGCTGGGAAGTCAGGCCGTAGAACAGACCTACCTTGCCGGAATACAGCGTCGTCTGATCGATCATGAAGAAATTGTCGTTGCTGTGCTCCTCGAAGTAGGGATCGATCCAGCCGTTTTTATACCACTGGCTGACACACTCCAGATAGGCTCTCATGCCGTCTTCGTATCCGCCGAAATGGCAGGTGCCGTCCTCGCCGATGTACCACATGGGGCTGATACCGAAGGCACTGACCATCTCACCGGTGAGAAACGCGCCGCTGTAGGGGATACTCATGGGATAGCCGTCCGTAATGCCCTGCTCCTTTAACGCGGTGGCAAAGATGTCCAGCATCCATTCCCAGTCACTGATGTAGATGGGTTCGTCGCCGCCGGAGGGGAATACCACGTCATCCTCCCATACGCCTTCCTCGTTATACGCGCCGGTAAAGGCCTTGCCGGTTTTGGGGTTTTTCCCGTATCTGACGATCCAGTCCCGACGGTAGATAAATCCGCCCCAGAATTCACCGGTCTGATCGCAGACGTCGTACAGCTGGATAAAGCGGCGCTCTCCGTCCACTTCGTTGGTCAGGTAATTGTAGTAATCGTGCTCTTTGATCCAGGACATGTAATTGGGCATATAGGTTTCCACGTATTCCGTGATGTCCAAAAGAATGCCCTCGTCGTACAGCTGCACGGCGCTCTGGCTGGAATGAGACAGATCCATGATGTCCGGATACTCGCCGGTGGCGATCAGGGTGTTGATATTATCACCTTCCGAACCCGCCGGCGGTGCAATGAAGTCGATGGTGATCTTACGGCCGGTGCCGTCGCCGTCCGCGTCCCATTCTTTGCCGAGCCAGTATTTGGCCACCGGGTTGTCGTTGTAGGACTCGTAATAAACCGTATCCACGGCAGAATTGATCAGATAGGTGAAATCCGCCGGAAGGTCATCGTAGTTGGGAAGGGCCGATGCGGAGGCATCCGATGTATCGTCGCTTTGATCCGCCGTGCCGGCTTTGTCATCGGCGGCATCTTCACCGGCCAAATCCGTTTCGGCAACTTCCGTGGTCTTGCCGGTCTCTTCGGTGGCCGGCGCGGTGTTTCCCTCTTTGGCGCCGCAGGCGGCAAACAGCATGGATGCTGCCAGAAGTCCCGCCAGTGCGGCTGCTGCTTTTCGTTTCATGTTCTCCTCCTTTTTCGTTCTAAACACGTACTTTCTCAGGCCGTCAGGATGGGTCAAAAGGGACAGGCACTTCTGCCTTACTTCCGACTCACTTCCGGCTTACTTCTGCCTCACTTCTGACTCATCACCAGGTCGTTCTCCCCCGCCGAAAGGGGATGCTTCGTCCCATCCGGGGCACAAAATTCTGCCGGGACATTTGCCGGAAGGACGACGTGAAAGCGGATCTCGTCCCCTTCGTATTTCCAGCTGCTTTCGATCCGGCCCCGGGGCGTGATGAGTGCGGCCTCGGCGTACTGCATCAGCGGATCGGGCTGGGGACGGATCAGCGCGCTTTTGGCATCGTAATGAATGCCGCAGATACCTTCGATCATCCAGGAAACCACCGCGCCCTTGGAGTAATGATTTAAGGACGATACGCCGGTGCTTCCTTCGTTTCCTTCCCAGGATTCCCAGATGGTGGTGGCACCCTGTTTTACCTGGTACAGCCAGCCCGGGGTATCCTCCTGCAGCAGCAGGCGGTAGGCGGTGTGCACATAGCCGTAATCTGCCAGAACCGTGCACAGGTGGGCGGTGGTTAAGAAACCGGTATTCAGGTGATATCCGTTCTCTTCCACCAGGCGGTTTAAATCCGCGGCGGCGGTTTTCGCATCCACCTCAGACAGCAGGCCCATTTTCAGCGGCCGCACATATTTGCACTGACGCTTTGTGGTCAGATGTCCGTCCTTCAGTTCAATAAACCGGTAAGCCTGGGTCGCTTTTTCGGCGAGGCTGCGGTAATGCTTTTCGTCTTCGGTGTATCCAAGGATCTGTGCGATTTCGCTCATCATCCGGGCGGACTGGGCAAAATAGGCTGTGGCCACATCCGCCGCGCCGTGAATCAGTTTTTCCCTGGAGGATTCCTCCATGGAGATGCCCGCTTCCAGCCACTCTCCCCACTGCATGCCCGTATCGATGGTGTACTTTTTCCAGGGGTTCTTTGAAAACAGGTTGTTCAGGCGGCTTTTCTTCGCCTTTTTCTCGCAGTAGTTCATCCACCCCTTGGAGAAATTATAATTCTCTTCTAATATCTGCCGGTCGCCTGTCATCCGATACATGGTGTAAGGGATGATGACCGCAGCGTCTCCCCAGGCGGAGGAGCCGTCAAACATCCGGTCCATGAATCCCGGCTTCGCCGTTCTGCGGGGAGCGATGTTGGCCACCCGGCCATCGGGATACTGGGCCGCACGGCATTCTGCCAGCCAGCGGCGGTACACCGGTTCGCTGTTCATCAGCCGCAGGCCGGTGTGGCAGTACAGAGCCGCGTCTCCTGTCCAGCCGCTGCGCTCCCGGGTGGGACAGTCTGTGGGCACGTCCACAAAATTGGATTTCTGACTCCACACAGCGTTTTCAAACAGCTGGTTCACCAGGGGCTGATCACAGGAAAACCATGCGGTGCGCCGGACGTCCGAATATACCGCATGGGCTGTAAACTCACTGCCGTCCACATCCAGATCTGTCTCCAGAAGAACGTACTGAAATCCGAAAATGCAGCCGGAGGGATGATATTCGTTGATGCCCTCTTTGCAGATGTACTCCACCACCTGGTGCAGTTCGCCGCTTTTGCGGCCTACGGTCTGCAGGTTGTCATCGGAAAATTCACCGTCCTTACCCACGTATTCGCCGTGGGTCATTCGAATCCGCTGGCCAGCCTTCGCCTGTACGCAAAAGGAAACATAACCCGCCATGTTCTGGCCAAAATCCAGAACGGTTTTTTGGGAGGGAGTGCGAAGAACCTTTGCCGGGAATGCTTCCTTTTCACGCAGAGGCACGGTATTGGCGGAAAGCAGGCTGTCGTACCCGAAGTCTGCTGTTTTTACGTTGTGATAATGAGGCGTTCTGCGGGCATCCACCCGTTCGCCCGACTGCAGGTCGTTAAATCCAAGAGGACCATCCTGGGAAGCCTGCCAGTGTTCGTCCGTGATCAGCACGGTTTTGCCTGAGACCTCCATCTGCAAAAGCAATGCGATGTCCGTTCCGAACACGTTTCGGGTACCGGTGTTGCCATTGGTGCCCCGCCACCACCCGTCGCCTAAAATGACTTCCAGCACATTCTGCCCCGGACGGATGACCTCTGTCACATCCCAGGTCTGATAGGGAAGACGGGTCTGGTATTCACTGGTGCCGGGCGCTAAGATGTGATCCGTCAGACGGTGACCGTTTACGGTCAGGGTATACACACCGTGGGCTGTGGCGTAAATCCGGGCAGGGCCGGTCTGATCCAGGGTGAAAAACCGCCGCAGGCAGGAGGCCGGCTGATGTTCTTTCGGATCAAAGGGCTCCGTTTCCGGGTTGATCCATTTTGCCTTCCAGTCTTCTCTTTTCAGCAGACCGTATTCAAAGGATGCGGCCTCAGACCAGGGGCCCGGCTCGCCCTTTTCGTCCCACAGCCGCACCTTCCAGGTGACGATGCTGCGGCTATCGGCGGGACCTTCATAAACGGCCTGCATCCGATCCGTTTCGCTTTTTTTAATGTGCCAGATTACCTGTTCGCCTTTGCATGCGCTGATTTCAAAAGCGGTCTGCCGGCTGCCGCCTTCCGCCGTCCAGGACAGCACGGGATTTTGCAGATCGATCCCCCGGGGATTCTCCATATGTGCCGTCTGCAGATTTATTGCCTTCATGATCGGGTCCTTTCCGGTGAGATTCCTGCTGCAACGCTTCCCGCGGGATGCCTGTCACAGCAGGCTTTATCGGTGCCGCAGGTTTTGTTTCTGCTGTTATTGTAGGAGCAAAAAGGGCGGAGGTCATTTACAGGCAGGAACGAATCATTTGCAGAAAGTGACACAGAAGGCAAAAAAGAAAAAGCGTCCCGCTTTTGTCGTCAGACATTGGCAGGCCGCTTCATGAGCCCATGTAACAGCAGAATGATCCGCTTAGTATAAAGTGCGCTTATGGCACTGAATCGGGCTCCGGAAATATCTTTTCAGACATTTCCGGAGCCCGGTTTCTTTTCATATGAAACTTGCGTCTGTGGTCTGCTCCATCCCCTGGGAATGGTTTCTCTGCACGTATTCCAGTGGCGTGCATCCGTAATACTGTCCGAAGGCCCGGTAAAAGCTGCTGACGTTCTCATAGCCGACACGCTGTGCGATTTCCGCTGCCGGCAGGGATCCGTCCTGCAGGTACATGACCGCTTTATCCATTTTCAGTTTCCGCAGCAGGTCCTTAAAACACATTCCGGTGGCGGAGGAAATGATGCGGATCAGCTGCCGTGTGCTGTATCCGTAGCGAACGGACAGTTCCGGCAGGTTCGTGGTGGCGAAGTGATCCTGAATGTCCTTCAGCACCGCCATGTATTCCTGCCTGAAATGCATGCTGTTGTTTTTGGACAGCTCCGCCGTCTGCTCGTAGCCCTGAAGCAGCATCAGAAGAAGGCCATCCGTCAGCGCGTTAATGATTTCGGCACTGTAGGCTCCTTCGGTTTTGTACTGACGACGGATCTGACAGATCAGCTGCTCGATGTGTTCGTCCCGCCCTGTGGAAAACCGCAGATAATCGCTGACCGCCTGATCCTTGGTCGCTTCCAGAAACAGGTGTGTCAGAATGCTGGCCGCCGGCAGGGATTTCGCGAACAGCTGCTGGAAGGAATCCTTGCGCATCATGAAAAAGTAAACGATATTTTCATCGTTGGGACAGGTACAGGCCCGGCGCATGCCGGGAGGAATGATCAGAAACTGCCCCGGGGTCAGAAGAAAACTTTCCCGGTCGAACCACACCGGCATGGATCCGGATACGCAGTAGAGAATTTCGAAGAAATCGCTGGCCGTCCAGTAGGGCGGCAGATACCGGTAAAACCGGGACAGCAGGATGTGCTGGCGTTCGGAAAAAAAATGGATTTCCCGGGGTGAGGAAAGAGCGCTCTGCAGCCGGCGAACCGCCTGGGGACGTCTTTGGTCCGACAGCAGATCCCCGGCGATGTCATGAAGATCCCCGCCGCTGACCAGTTCCTGGGCCTGGGCCTTGGGTTCTCCCGCAGCCGTCCTTCTTCGCTTTGCGTGTTCATCGGCCATCCACTCGTAATAGCGCAGCATTTCCTCCGGTGAAAAGACTTCGGCCATCTCCTTTTTCCGCATACGGTAATAGATCTTCAGCTGGGATTCCAGGGCTGTCATGGGCACGTGATCAAGATTGTTTTCCATAGGCGTCCTCCACCTCAGCACGCATGGGAATGGACTCTGCCGCGCCGGGGCGGGTCACAGCGATGGCTGAAGCCATGCCCGCGTCCCGCATGCAGTCTGCCAGAGGCTGATTTCGCATCAGTCCGGAAATGAAATAACCGGTAAAGGTATCGCCGGCCGCCGTCGTATCCACCGCCTGCACCCGGACCGCCGGCTGGCGATGGGTTTCCACGCCGGATTCCGTGACCTGAAATGCCATGCTGCCTTCCCTGCCAAGGGTAATCAGCACCGATGCCTTTGGATACATCCCGTGAATGATGTGAAAGACCGCTTCCGGATCCGCTGTGTCTGCCGGGGCGATCTGTGCTGTTTTCGGATTTGCCGCATCTGTCCGGGGGTTCTGTGTCGTTTTCGGATCTGCCGCTTCACTCCGGGCGATCTGCGCCGCTTCCACCTCGTTGACCAGGATCCAGTCCAGCTTTCGGAAATCCACCGGCGAGAGTTTTTCGTTATATGGCGAGGGGTTTAACACGATGTGCATACCACGCTCATAAGCCGCATCCACGATCTGGGGAAGCAGATTTATCTCATTTTGAAGAATCAGCCAGTCTCCCGAATCAAAGGCATCCAGGGTCTGTTCCACCTGCTCAAAGGAAATACAGCCGTTGGAACCTTCAAAAAGGAGAATCCCATTTTCGCCGGCAGGCGTCACCTGAATGACGGCACTTCCCTGCGCTGTGTCCACCCGAGCAAGCCATGTGACATCCACACCGTTCTCTGAAAGTGTGTGTTTCAGCCGGTCTCCGCTCACACCCAGGCAGCCGGCAAAACAGGTGGGTGCGCCGGCCCGGGCAAGGGCGATGGCCTGGTTTAAGCCCTTCCCGCCGGGATTCGTACGCTGTGACAGGGCGCTTTGGGTTTCGCCGGGCTGCACGAAGTGATCCACCGCGTAGACAATATCCAGATTTAAAGAGCCAAAAACCAGTGCTTTCATAAGATTCGTTCCTTTCCGATAAGTGACATCCCATCGTCCTTTGTGATTCCTACTATACACCGTATTTAAGGGAAAGTCATTTGCAAAAAGGATCATTGTACTTGCAAAGGATGACATTCTCTTTCGAATTCAACCAGCTCCGGGCGTTTAAATGAAGCGTCCCGTCTGGCTTTCCGGGCGCTTTCGTACATCCTCCTGGATGCCGGCGCAGACAATCCGCCCGCCGGCCGCGCCGCCGCCCGGGCCCATGTCGATGATGTAATCCGCATTCCGGATCACGTCCAGGTCGTGCTCAATGACCACCACCGTGGCGCCGTTTTCGATCAGTGTGCGGAACACCCCCAGCAGCTGCTGTACGTCTAAGGGGTGCAGGCCGATGGTGGGTTCGTCAAAGACAAACACCGCGTCCTCCTGCAGACGCCCCATCTCGCTGGCCAGTTTCAGTCGCTGGGCCTCGCCGCCGGACAGGCTGGGGGTCTCCTCCCCCAGGGTCAGGTAGCCTAAGCCCAGGGCGTCCAGCACCTGCAGCCGGCTGTGCACCAGCTTCATATCTTTACAGAAATCCATGGCCGTGCGGATGTCCATGTCCATCAGCTCCGGAAGGGATTTCTGCTCCTTCGCCTTATTCGTATACCGGATGCCGTATGCGGCTTTTGCATACCGCGAGCCCCGGCACTCGGGACAGGGGATCTCCACGTCCGGCAGAAACTGCACGTCCAGGCTGATCATTCCGGTGCCGTCGCACACCGGGCATCGCAGGGAACCCGTGTTGTAGGAGAAATCGCCGGCTTTGTGTTTCCGGGCCTTCGCGTCCGGTGTGCGGGCGTAGATCTTGCGCAGCTCATCGTGCACGTTGGCATAAGTGGCCACGGTAGAGCGGACATTGATGCCGATGGGGGTAGCGTCGATCAGTTTGACGCGGGTGATACCGTCTGCCTCAAGTTTTTTGACATGGGACGGCATCGGCCTTTCGGATGTCAGCGCTTCCAGCCCGGGCACGAGGCTCTCCAGAATCATCGTCGTTTTCCCGGAACCGGAAACGCCGGTGACCACAGTCAGACGTCCTTTGGGGATGTCCGCCGAAAGCGGATGGACGGTGTGAATAGCCTCCGTTTCCATGTGAATGGTGCCCATGGAAAACAGATCCTCTTTCGAATTCGTGTCCCGCGGACAGACCTCTGTTTTGCTCTTTTCTGCCAGGAACGGACCGATCTTTGAGTCCCCGTCAGCCGCAATTTGCGCCACCGTTCCCTCCGCAAGCACCTCGCCGCCCCGGGCGCCGGCTTCCGGTCCCATCTCGATGATCCAGTCGGCTTCCTTCAGAATCTGTGTGTCGTGATCCACCAGCAGGACGGAATTGCCGTCCGCCACCAGATCGTGCATGACAGCGTTTAAGCCTTCGATGTTTGCCGGATGCAGACCGATGGATGGCTCGTCCAGCACGTACAGCACGCCCGTGGTGCGGTTGCGCACGGCGCGGGCCAGCTGCATGCGCTGGCGTTCCCCGGTGGACAGGGTGGACGCGGCGCGGTCTAAGGTCAGATATGACAGTCCTAAGTCCATCAGGCGCTTTGCAGCCGTGTCAAAGGACTGGCAGATGCTTTTGGCCATGGGGCGCATTTCTTCCGGCAGGGAATCCGGCACGCCCTTCACCCAGTCCGCGCAGTCCGACAGGGTCATGGTGCAGGCTTCCGCGAGGGAGATGCCCCGAAGCTTCGGTGCGCGGGCGGTCTCGGAAAGGCGTGTGCCGCCGCATTCCGGGCAGGACTCTTCCTTGAGGAACTTCTCCACCCGCTTCATGCCCTTTTCGTCTTTCACCTTGGACAAAGCGTTTTCAACGGTATAGATCGCGTTGAAGTAGGTGAAATCCATCTCCCCCGACGCGCCGCTGGTGCGGTTCTGGTAGATCATGTGATGCTTCACCGGCGGTCCGTAAAAGACCAGGTCGCGCTCTTTTTTCGTAAGCTCTGAAAACGGCACGTCGGTCCGCACGCCCAGTTCCCGGGCGATATCTTTCATCAGACTCCACATCAGCGTCTGCCAGGGCAGCACTGCCCCCTCGTCGATGGACAGGGACTCGTCCGGCACCAGGGTGGATTCGTCTACCGTGCGCACGGTGCCCGTTCCCTGACAGCAGGGACAGGCGCCCTGGCTGTTGAAGGCCAGCTCCTCCGCGCCGGGTGCATAGAAGCGCTCGCCGCACTCCGGGCAGATGATCTCCTGCCCGGCCGCGACAGCCAGGGTCGGCTTCTGCATGTGTCCGTTGGGGCAGCGGTGATTCGCCAGACGGGAATACATCAGCCGCAGGCTGTTTAACAGCTCCGTGCCCGTGCCAAAAGTGGAACGGATACCCGGCACGCCCGGACGCTGGTGCAGCGCAAGGGCCGCCGGCACGTAACGCACGTCGTCCACGTCCGCCTTGGCTGCCTGGGTCATGCGTCGGCGCGTGTATGTAGAAAGTGATTCCAAATATCTTCGAGAGCCTTCGGCGTACAGCACACCCAGTGCCAGAGAGGATTTCCCGGAGCCGGACACGCCGGCAATGCCGGTGATGCAGCCTAACGGCACGTCCACATCGATGTTTTTCAGGTTGTGTACCCGCGCTCCCCTGATCTCAATGCGTTTTGGCGATTCTGATTTCATTTCGTTTAATCTATAATTCATTTCTGATTATTGGACTAGTCTTCGCGCCGCAGTTCTCTGGCGCTGTCCCATATTTTCTTAAAATCAATACTGCACTGTCCATCGGAAATGCCGATGGGCACCCGGTCTTCATAGCCGCAGATCAGCGGCAGGTCCGGATCGTCAAAACGGTAGGTGACCACGCGTTCAGAAGAAGGATCCACCACCCAGTATTCCCGCACGCCGGCGTTGATATACTTTTTCATTTTCAGCGTCAGATCCTTCCGGCGCGTGGAAGGCGAAAGCACCTCCACCACCAGATCCGGCGCGCCGAAACAGACCCGCCGTTTCAGGCGCTCGTCATCGCAGATCACCACCACGTCCGGCTGAACCATGGTGTACTGATCACGGTCAAGCTGGATATCCACGGGAGAGACGAAAACCCGGCACGCAGATCCATGGGCGTCGATGCACATACGGATCTGCATCGCGATGGAAAACATGAGCTCCTGATGTTCAAACGTCGGTGCCTCCATTTCATAGAATTCGCCGTCAATCAGCTCCACCCGCACGTCATCCGGAAGTGCGTAGTAATCATCAATCGTTTTCCATTCCGGGCGGCCCCGGTATGCAGGAGTGCTTTCTCTAAGAATCATCGTCTGTGCTCCGGGATCACTGTTTCCGCAAACGAAGCTCTCCGGCGTGCTGTAAGACAGACGGATGGCCTTGCTTTCCCCCGGAAAAGCCGCCGCACCCTCGGTCCCCATCGGATAGAGGGCCTTGGTGATGGCCCGGATGGTTTCGTGCCGGGGATGTTTTGTGGCGCCGCCGAAAAATTTCTGCACGGTGCCGAGAGGAATTCCGGAGATGGCAGCCACAAGGGCATTGGAATAGCCCAGTTCCCGCTTTCGATTCTTTAACTCTTCAATCGTCACGATGGTCTCCTTCCTGATGAAACAGCCTCCAACCGGCTTCCCGCTTTTATGGTTCCAAAACGGCTCTCCTGTTTCCGTGATTCAGAGATATTTTTTGCATTTATGGCTCCGAAATGGTTTATTTAATATCTGTATATTACTCCCTTCTTCGCCTGCTGTCAATGAATCGCAGGTATCATTTCCCTGTCAAACGGGCAGATTTTGCATGTCCATCCGCACGATCAGCATTTTCATGACACCATCCCCGATCTTTGCCAGAAAGCGGTGAATCCTCCGCACGCCGGGGACCTTCATATCGTAATAGCCCAGCATGTATCCCCGGGCGGAAACCCGGATCCTGTCCGACCACGCGGAAAACTCCTGCACCGGGGCTTCCGAGTAAAACCAGTTGCCCAGATCCTCCATTCCGTGCTCTTTGAGCACGCCCTTCATCATCATCCTGTACCCGGTCTGTCCGACGCAGTCAAACAAAAGCCGCGCGCCGGGGTAACGATTCGCGATGCCGAGAGCGATCCTTTTCACATCTTCTTTTTTCAGATAATAGAACACGCCGGCGGCATAAAATACCGCGCCCTCCGGCACCTGTACCCGGTCCATCCACGAAAGGTCCGTCAGATCCGCTGCAATGTTTATCTCCCGGGGATCCGTCGGCGCCAGCTCCTCGCGGGCGGCGATGACGTCCGGGAAGTCCAGGTTGTAGATCGTCGTGTTTTCATTTGCGCAGCGGCGCGGGTCAAAATCGAGCCCGCATCCCATGCAGACAATGGCGGCTTTGGGATGATCCCGCAGGTAATCCTTGATCTCCCACATCATGTCTTTCTGCCGCTGCGCTCCTTCCAGCGCGCCGAACCGGACCAGTGTATTCTCGTATTTTTTGTCCAGCGGCGCGAAATCGTAGTCCAGACAGCTGCAGATCTCGGAAGCCATCGGATCCGTGTAAAGCGCGGGAAACTGATCGGAGCACTTCTTGCGCGCGTAAAGCGGAATGATCAGGGTCTCCTGCACGGTCCCAGGATGAATTTTGATTTTGTCGTTCATTGCGATATTCTCCTTTTGACAGATTCTCTGTTGAATATGAATGGAATGCCCGCTTAATTAGGCGTTCCTAACAGGCCGATTCAAAGAATACCAGCAGCCCATGGCCGATGTCAAGTCTCCTGACATCCGGCGTCCGGCTATGGCTCCGGCGGCGCATCCTCCCACAGCGGTTCCATTCCGGCTTCCGTGCGGATCCGGTTGATGTGCGCGCGGATCGTCTTTTCGTATCCGTTTTCCGAGGGAACGTAGAAATGCTCGCCCGCGACGGCATCCGGCAGATACTGCTGGGTTGAAAAATGGTTGGGAAAATCGTGGGCGTACTCGTAGCCGATGCCCCGCCCAAGCTTCGCGGAACCGCCGTAATGCGCGTCCTGCAGATAGGGCGGAATGGGGGCGGCGCCGGTGCGCCGGACCGCCTCGGACGCGGCAAAGATCGCATTGACCGCCGCGTTGCTTTTCGGGGCACAGGCGACGTAGGCCGCGGCCTGGGACAGGATGATCTGGCTTTCCGGCAGACCGATGCGCTCCACCTCCGCCGCGGCGGAAGCCGCCACCACCATCGCCATGGGATCCGCGTTGCCCACATCCTCCGAGGCGCAGATCATGATGCGGCGGGCGATGAACTTGATGTCCTCGCCGGCATCGAGCATCCGGGCCAGGTAATAGACTGCCGCATCCGGGTCGGAACCCCGCATGCTCTTGATGAACGCAGAAATCGTATCGTAATGGTTGTCGCCACCTTTGTCGTAGCGCAGCACCTTGCGCTGGATGCACTCTGAAGCGACGTCCAAGGTCAGGTGAATCTTTCCGTCTTCGGAGGGCGGGGTCGTCAGGACGCCCAGCTCTACAGCGGTCAGCGCGGCCCGCGCGTCGCCGCCGGCCACGTCCGCAAGGAACTCCAGAGCGTCCTCTTCGATCACGGCATGGTACGCGCCCATGCCGCGTTCCTCGTCGTTTACCGCGCGCAGGATCAGCGTGCGGATATCCTCCGTGGAAAGCGGATGCAGCTCGAAGATGATGGACCGGGACAGCAAAGCGCCGTTCACCTCAAAGTACGGATTCTCCGTCGTCGCGCCGATCAGGACGATGGTCCCGTCCTCCACAAAGGGCAGAAGATAATCCTGCTGTCCCTTGTTGAAGCGGTGGATTTCGTCGATGAACAGGATCGTCTTTTTCCCATACATCCCGGCCGTCTGGCGCGCGGTCTCCACGACCTCCTCCATATCCTTCTTGCCGGCCGCCGTTGCGTTGATCTGGCGGAACTCGCCCTTCGTCGTGTTGGCGATCACCTTCGCAAGCGTCGTCTTGCCGGTGCCCGGCGGGCCGTAAAAGATGATGGAAGAAAGCTTGTCGGCCTGAATGGCCCGGTACAGCAGCTTGTCCTTGCCGATGATGTGCTGCTGCCCGACCACCTCATCTAACGTGCGGGGGCGAAGGCGGGACGCCAGCGGCGTCTCTTTCTTCTGATTCTGTTCTCTGGCGTAATCAAATAAATCCATGGTTTGCTCCTGGTGACAAAAGGGACAGGCACTTTTGTCATCTTCATGTTCAATAGGTAACAGAGAGACCCTCTTTTTCGTTTATCATTGGCTTTTGAGTCCGGCATTATCCTTATGCTGACTATTCTGTCACCTTCTGAATCACTCCTCTCCCCACTCCCGTTACCCGCTGTATCTGTCGGACGGAAAGGCCTTTTTTCCGCAGACAGATAATCGCATTATTTCTTTCTTTGAGTGCCATTTTTTCTACTTCCCGACCGGATGAGATCTGCAGTGCCGCGCAGGCAACTCGTTCCGCCCAGGAATCGTCTTTCGAAAAATCATACAGTTCTGACTCTGCAGGGTCACAGTGACTTAAGAATTCTGCCAATTGATCTTGCGCGCACAGCAGTCGTGCAAGATTCTGATTGTCCATAAACGGCCGCTTGCCGGAATAATCCCGATAACTGCTCCATGGATATGATTCTGCATCGCAGATTCCGGCTTTTTCCGGATTGTCAACTACCCACCCACTAAAGTGAGTGGGCTTGTAACTCCCCGGTAGTGCTAACGTCTTACGACTCCTACCTTTAGCTTGCCTGATTGCTCAGACAGTGGGGTTACATCGCAGGGTGATTGACTGCACCCTTATCATCTCAGATATGCTGAGGTGATACTGTATCCGGTACTTGACTATCCTTTGCCATCATCTTGCCATTCGGCAAGAAGCTTAGATAGTTGATTCCCATGCGATACAGATTCATAGCTCCGATACGGTCATCATTAGATGTATAACCACAAGATTTACAGCAAAAGATATGTTTCTTCTTGTCGCGGTTAGACTTTTCCGTGTGACCGCAAACGGGACAGGTCTGGCTCGTATAACGAGGATCTACGGTAATTACCGAACTCTCATTGAGCGCAGCCTTGTACTTTACCTTCTGCTCCAGGTCGTAAAACGACCATGATACCGAAACATAGCGATCCTTACGGCGCACCTTCTCGGTAGCGGAGCGGACACCAGACAGGTCTTCCAAGACAAACAGGGTATGCTTCGGATTGGAGTAGACGAGTGCCTTTGATACACAATGGTTTACATCCTGCATCCAACGGTTTTCTCGCTGACCGATCGCTTTTAGCCTTCGTCTTGCAGAAGGGGTCTGTCTCTGCTGAAGTTCCTTATGGAGCTGTTTGTACTTAGCACGCTTTTCCTTAACAGCTCTGCCGCTTACAAAACCAGAGTTGTGCTTGCTGTCATAGGTTGCGACAATAAAGTTAATGCCTCTGTCCACACCGACGACATTACAGACATTTGAATCTAAGGCTTCAGGAACATCTCTGGTAACAGGGATATGTAGAAAATACTTGCCGTGTTTCTTTACAAGTTTAGCAGTGCCAAAAGAGTAAATGTCGTGGTTAAAGTATTTCTCCATGCCACCAGAATAGTATGGCAGCTTCACACGGCCACTAAGTGTATTTACAGAAAACAGGTTCTGTGTAAGAGAATAGTCTCTGTTCCACACAAGATCATACTGAGGTTTTGAGAAATCAGGTTTAATCCACGCATGCTGATTCTCTAAAATAGTTTTATATCTTGCAATAACTGTCTTGAAAACAGATTGTGCCATCTGGGATTTTAACCCATAGCGTTCACGGAGATCATAGTACAATACCTTGTTAAGTGAAAACTGCTTTAGGTCATGTGTCTGGAAGACATAGTTTGCTGCAAAATTACACGCACTGCGATAAGTATCCATAGTAACATCCAACAGCTCACGCTGCTCGGGTGAAACTTGGACCTGAATCTTTGCAGTAGTAGTGACTTGCATCAGTAACATCTCCCTTCATTGTATTTCACTATATAGTATTATAGAATAGATTTAGTGAATACACAATAGGAGGAGCTAAATATATGCAAAATCGCTACAATCGCAGAAACAGACGCAAATACAATCTTAAAGTACATATCGTACTTGTGACAAAGTATAGGTTTTGAAATGCATCAAGCATTTCAAAACCGGACAACACCCAGCGCCGAAGGCGCGTGCCCCGCGAAGCGGGGTTTTTCCGCGATTTCCTTAATCGCGGAAAAAGGTATAGGAAGGCGTTGTTGCAGAATGGTATCGACGACTTCGTAAAACGTGCTATAAGCTATCTCGCAGACCAAAACGACTGGACAATTATCGCTATGGAAACGGACAAGGATCACGTTCACATACTTCTGGAATACGACGCAACAGAACGCATCTGTGACATCATCAGCATCATCAAACAGAGAACAACACATTGGCTCTGGATGCGGAATAGAGGTGTATGATCTAAACAATACTGGAAGAAGCACATCTTCTGGTCGGACGGATACTTTGTCTGTAGCATTGGGGAAGCATCATCAGCAACCATCGAAAAGTATATAGCCGAGCAAGGCTGAGAAAGGAGAAAGCGGCTCTTCCCACCTGCTAAAGCAAGTGGGTTTCCGCCGCTAAATTATTTATATGAAAAAAGCGATAGTCTTCCTCCGTCTCATAGATGATTTGCTTCCCGACGCCTCTCGCAATGACATGATAGCACTGTGTTTCGCAGGATTGTCTTGCTTGTCTTGCCATGTCTGCCTCCTCGTAATACACGCCGGTTCCCGCACGCATGAAACGCACGGTTTCACTGTTTATTATATCACGATTGCGGAACATGTGTTCGCCCATTTTGTTCCATCGGCAGAATTGCTGCCTCTTTTTGCGGCTTTAAAGATTTCTCTTCAGCAGGAGATGACAAAAGTGCCTGTCCCTTTTGTCATCTGTTCCAAAGAATGACCTCTTTTGCAATCCCGCTTCCACGGGCCAGTATACCTGAGGGCCCACGGTATGTCATAGGTTTTCCGCACGGATCTGTAATGACTCCGCCAGCTTCTTCAAGTATGCATGCACCGGCAGCATAGTCCCACAGACAAAGACGCGGTTCGTAAAACAAACCGATTCTTCCGGAGGCAACCATGCACAGATCATATGCCGCACTTCCGCTTCTGCGGATATCAATACTTCGGTCTAAATAATAGCTCCAGGATTTCTGTACTGCCTCGCGGCAGTCTTCGTAATATGGCGCGGTTCCCAGTGACACCAGACAATTCGAAAGAGGCTCCCCTGTCACATGAATGGGCCGTCCGTTCTCAAACGCACCTTTTCCTTTCTGTGCATAAAACAGCTGTCCGGAAACCGGGCAGAATACGATGCCGATTTCTGGGATACCATCTTTTAATAACCCGACCGAAATGACGCTTGGATCGTACCCTTTCATAAAATTGGATGTGCCGTCAATCGGATCAATGATAAACGTCCATCCCCATGCATGCTCCGCCGTAAACTGATCCTGTCCGTTTTCTTCTACAATAAAATGCGCTTCCGGCAGGATTGTTTCCAGCGACTGTACCAGTGCTGTCTGCACTTTTTGGTCGTACACCGTCACAAAGTTTGCATGACCGCTTTTTTCGAGAAGCGCACAGATTTCTGAGGACTCAGCGCTCTGATTCATCTGCATCTCTCTCGCCTCCAGCAGGATGCTGCCGGCCTCGCGTACTGCATAACATAATCTTTGAAGTAAAGGATCCATCATCAACCCTTGCGCCCCCTTTTCCACCCTGACATAAATGAAAAGGAGTCAAGGGGAGCTGGCTCCCCGTTGACTCATGATTTGCCTGTATTCCTCCTGTTGATTCGGCTTCCCCTGTCAAAGGAGAACCAGCCGGATCCACATGTCATACCCAGACGTTAAGATGACAAAAGTGCCTGTCCCTTTTGTCATCCCAGATACGGCTTCAGCCCGAACCGTTCGCCATAGGGCACAGCATCTTCCATGCCGGTCGTCTGCAGAATGGTGCGCAGCAGGCGGCGGCAGCATTCGCGGGCGGTCTCTTCCGGAAGGTCTCCGGATTCGAGGGCGGCGCGGATGTCGGCGACGTCGATGTCGCTGCCGGGCATGATCAGGTCGTTGCCGGCGAGGGCTGCTTTGTGGGGGGTGCTTCCGCCGGTGGACGTGGTGGTCCAGTCGGTCATGATGATGCCGTCGAAGCCCCATTCTTTCCGGGCCGCCACCGTGCAAAGATCATAGCTGTTGGCCGTATGAACACCGTTGATCAGGTTGTAGGAGGTCATGATGCACATCGGCTGGGAGGTGCGGATAGCGATTTCGAATTCGCGCAGGTAGATCTCGCGCAGGGTCCGCTCGCTCATGACACTGTCGGCGCCGGTGCGGTTGTCTTCCTGGTTGTTCGCGGCGTAGTGCTTGATCGTCGTGCCCACGCCGGGAACACTCTGCACGCCGCGGGTGATGGCCGCCGCCATGACGCCGGCGATGAGCGGGTCTTCGGAATAGTATTCGAAATTCCGCCCGCACAGCGGGTTGCGGTGAATGTTCATGCCGGGGGCGAGCCACCAGGCCACGCCGAACTCGTGCATTTCCTCGGCCACGAGGCGTCCCACGTCTTCCAGGAGGGCCGGATCCCAGCTCTGGGCCAGGAGCGATCCCACAGGAATGCCGGTGGCGTACATATAGTAGGTGTCCGCATCGGGATGCTCCACCGGAATGGACAGCAGCCCGCCCGTTAAGGTGGACAGCATGCCGGTGCTGTAGATCTTCCCGCTGGCGCGGTCCACGTCATAGGAGCGCTGCAGGCGCAGGCCGGCAGGGCCGTCGGCGATGGAGATGGCCGGAATGTCATATTTTTGCTCCAGGACGCAGGTGGTCTCGCCGGCGGCGCCGGGCACGTAGATGCCGGTCTCCACCAGTTCGTTGTCCTTTAAGTTGTCCTGGCCCTTGGTGATCTCGCCCATCAGAAGCGCGATGATTTCGTCCTTTGTCAAAGCGGCCGCAACCGCGGATGCCTTCTCATCGATCTCCTTCTGGCGTTCCGTTGCGGCCGGCGCCTTCCCGAAGGACTGCTTGCGGGCTTCCGGTTCCCACTCCACCGCGGTGATGCCCTTTTCGGCGGCCTCTTCCACCAGTGCGACGTGCAGGCGCTCGATCACGTCGTCCGGACGGACGATCTCGTTCAGATCCTGCTGCAGCGGAAGGATGTGGCGCACAGGCTCGATCATCACGTCGTCCTGCACGAACAGGGTTCCGCAAAGCGCGGTATCGGCCGAGGAATCGCCTGCCAGCAGATAATAGGTGCCGCTTTCGATGATCCACGCACTTTCCGCCTCGTTAAAGGACGCGAAGGTCTCGGCCGGAATCGTGACGCAAAGCTCCTGGCTTTCGCCCGGCGCCAGAAGACGCGTTTTGGCAAAGCCGGCCAGGCGCTGATATTCCTTTTTCAGGCCGCCCTGGGGAAGCGCGGCGTAGATCTGCACCACCTGCTTTCCGGCGAATTCCGTTCCGGTGTTGGTGACGCGTGCGCGCACCGTCACCCCGCGGCCGTCGGCTTCCACAAGCGCCGCTTCCGTCGAAAATGTGGTGTAGGAGCGGCCGAAACCGAAGGGATAGGCCGGCGCGACGCCGAAGCTGTCAAAATAGCGGTAGCCGACGTAGATGCCTTCCTCGTATTTCTCGGTCTCGACGTTGCCGTCATTGTGCGAGAACGTATCGGCACAGGGGATGTCCTCATACCGCACCGGCCAGGTGTTGGTCAGCTTGCCGGACGGCGTCACCTTGCCGCACAGCACGTCGGCAATCGCCGCGCCGGCTTCCATGCCGCCCTGCCCCGCGATCACAATGGCACGGACCTGCGGAATCGCGCGAAGCAGGGCCAGATCCATCTGTCCGCCCGCATTGATCACGACGGCGATGCGGTCGGAAAGCTCCACCAGTTTCTCCAGATCCGCCTGCTCGTCTTCGCTCAGGTAATAATCGCCCTGTTCGGTTTTGCGGTCCATTCCTTCGCCGGAGGTCCGGCTGATGACGTAGATGACAAGATCCGCCGCGCGCACCTCTTCGTCCACGATCGGCACGTAATCGGAAGCCTTTGCCGCCGGCGGCGTGATCAGCGAAAGGAAGTTCATATCGCTGCCGGCCTCCATCGGCGCCGCGTCTTCTGCCGGAGCGTCGGCGGCCTCTCCGGCTTCCTTCGCCGCATCCGCGGCAGCCTTCTGCGCCATCATGGCGCCCAGCTTCTGCATGGTTTCGGCGCCCCAGGCCTTCATATCCGCGTCAAACGCGCTCTGGGCGGCCAGCGCCGCCGCGCCGTTCGTCATTTCCACGCCGTTGGCGCGCAGGCCTTCCGGAATGCTGACGATTTCACGCACGTTGACGTCGCCCGATCCGGTACCGCCCTTGATGATGTGCGCGACGCCGCTGCCGTAGACAGCCGCCTTCTGCCAGGCGCGGATCGGCAGCAGGCCGTCATTCTCCAGCAGAACGATGCCTTCCGCCGCCGCGGCGCGCGCGATAGCCCGGTTGTTGATTTCCCGCAGCTGCACGCTCGATGTAAGCAGGCCGCTGTAAGTTCTGATTCTTCGTTTCATGTTTTTCCCTCTCGATAAGTCAACAGAGCCCGTCCCTTTTGACTCATTTCCGCTTTGCTTCAATCATGGCGAGGGCGCCGTAAAGGATGGAGTCGTCCCCGAGCGCCGCGGCCTTCAGTTCTACGGTATTGCGGATGGACGGCATGCAGTAGCGGTCCACTTCTTTTAGGATCTTCTCGAGGAAGATGTCGCCGCAGGCTTCCATGACGCCGCCGCCGTAAACGACGATGTCGGGGCTGATCGTGTTGATCATGTTGCCGGTGGCCACGGCCAGGTAATGGCAGGCGCGGTCGACGGCTTCGACGGTCACGGGATCATTTGCCGCCAGGGCTTTCTTTAACATTTTGCTCTTGAAGACGCCGTCGGTGATGTTGTCGGTCAGCATGCACTCCCGGCCGCGTCCGGCCTGGGTCAGGATATAATTGGACATGCCCTTCTTGCTGGAGAACGCCTCCAGGCAGCCGCGCTGTCCGCATCCGCACAGCGGGCCTTCGGGGTCCAACACCATGTGACCGTACTCGGCGCCCTTAAACTTGTTGCCGGTGAACAGTTTGCCGTTTAAAATCAGGCCGCCGCCCATGCCGGTGCCGACGAAAAAGCCGACCACGTTTTTATAGCCCTTCGCGGCGCCGTGCCTGTACTCGCCGAGCACGCCGACGTTGACGTCGTTTCCGATGCAGAACGGCACGCCGAAGCGCTTCTCGATGGGCGTCTTGATGTCGTAATCCCGCCAGGGCAGGTTCGGCGAAAACAGAACGATGCCGTCGTCCTGATCGATCACGCCCGGCGCGCCGGCCGCGATGGCGTGGATCTGCTCTTTTTTGATGCCGCTTTCCTTGATCATCTCGTCCACGACCGAGATGATCACCTGCTCCACGTTTTCGGTGTTGTCGCCGCCTTCTTTGGTCTTTTTCTTCAGGCGGTAGACGATCTTTTTCTTCTCGTCGAAGATCGCGCCTAAGACCTTCGTTCCCCCGATGTCCAGGCAGATGTTATAGCTGTGCGCTGCCGTTTTGCGTGGTGCCATATCTTCCTCCTTCTGACTGTGTTCTGTCGCAGCCATGCATCCCCTGTGTTTCCCTGCGCCGGCGGCGGGAATGGCGATGGCGGATGATTTGCGCCGGTTTTTTCTTAAGAAACATCATACCAGTTTTTCCCGCACGGATAAAGAGCGGATCGGGAAGAATCCGTCTTTCCCGATCCGCTCTTTATCTCACGCCGTTCCCCTGATCAGAACCTAAAATGAGTCAACAGGGACTGTCCCTGTTGACTCATAACGTCTTATTTCAGTTTTTCCATGATGGCATTGTAGATATCTTCGATGGTTTCCGGCGAGAAAGCATTGACTTCGTCGCAGTAGGCCTGCCAGTCGCTGTCGCTGTCGATGTCCTTGCGGCCGGTGATGAAGTCGCCGCAGGCCATGGACAGATAGGTGTTGATCTGGCTCTTGATGTTGGCTACGGTCGCCGCGTCATCCGGGGATACCTGATTGTTGATGATGCTGGTGATCTGACCGACGGCGATGTAGCGGCGCATCTCGTTCAGGCTGTAGTTCGCGACGCTCGTACGGCCAAGGTCCACGTTCTTCATGGGCTTCATGCCGATGACACGGGAAATGCACAGCGCAGTGGAGAGGCCGTCAACCGCTTCACGCTTGTCGCCGCGGACACGGTAAACGGTTTCGCCGTCTTCCTCATCCTCGTACCAGACGCCGTCTGCCAGGTCGTACTGAATCAGGAAGGGATCCTGAACCTCCGCCTGAATTTTGTCGGACAGACCATACTGACGGAGCATGCCGCCGTCATGGCTGAAGAGGTAATCGAGCGCGGTCAGAAGGGTCGGAATATCCTTCTCTTTGGCCTTGTTGGTGATGATGATGCAGTTGCTCGGGGCATTGCCGGTCTGGTAGAAGGCGCGGGGCTCTGTACCCTGCAGGGACTTGTCGCCATACACGTCATTGATCGGGCTCGCGCAGCCGTAAACGCAGATCTCTTCGAGTGCCGGATTTCCATCCACGTAAATGTTGTAGCCCAAAGTCGCCTTGCCGCCCATCCAGCAGCCCACATGACCGGAGTACACGGTCGGGGTGTCGACACGGAAGAACATGTCGGAGGTGTTTTCTTCGAAGGACTGATCCATCCAGCCTTTTTCATACCAGGTGTTCATGCACTCCAGATACGCGCGCATACCGTCCTCGGTCGCGCCGAATTTCACGGTGCCGTCCTCAGCGATATATTCATTCGGAGCGCCGCCGCCGAAGCCGCTCATCAGGTCGCCCATCTGGTAGTAGCCCGGATAGTACATCTGGAAGACATAGCCGTCTTCGATGCCCAGGTCTTTCATCGCGGTCTCAAAGATCTCAAACATCCACTCCCAGTCGGAAATGGTGGTCGGATCGTCGTCGCCGCTCGGGAACACGATGTTGTCTTCCCACTTGGAGTGATCCTCGTTCCAGCCGCCGGTGAAGGCCTTGCCGTCTTCATCCTTGCCGTACTTTAAGATCCAGTCGCGGCGGTATTCCCAGCCGGCGAAGGGGGTATCCGGCGCGTCGCTGTAGGCGTAGATGCCGATGACCTTGCCGTCGTTGCGCATCTGCTTTTCCAGGTCCGGATGATCCTTCATGTACTGCATGTAGTTGGGCATGTAGGTCTCGACCAGCTCGGTCAGATCCAGCGCGATGCCCTGCTCATACAGAGAAGTGGGACCTTCGGTCGCGTAGGACAGATCCATGACGTCGTAATATTCTTCCGTGGCGATCAGCGTGTTGAAGTTATCTCTCTCGCTGCCGAGCGCCGGTGCCACAAACTCCATCTCCAGCTTCTTGGACGTGCCGTTGCCGTCGGAATCCCAGTCCATGCCAAGCCAGTACTTCACGGCCGGGGCTTCGCGGTAATCCGAGAAGAATTCCTCGTCCACGCCGCCGCTGGTGAAATAGGAGAAGGATGCCGGAAGCGCATCGTAGGGATTCTCCTTCGGGGTTTCGGCTTCCGCGGTATCGTCCGCCGCAGTGTCGTCAGACGCAGCGTCCGCCGAGGCATCGTCCGCCGCCGGTGCGGTGCTTTCCTGTTCCTGCGCCGCCGGCTCGGTCTGTGCCGGTGCGCTGCCGCCTTCTGCTCCGCCGCAGCCGGCCAGAAGCAGCATTGCCGCCATACCGGCAGCCATCATTTTCGTCAACAGTTTGTTTTTCATGCGATGAACTCCTTTCTGCATATCCCTCTCTGTGACCCTCAATAAACCTATGCTCTTTCTGTCAGAAAACACTTTCTTATACTTCAGATTATAAGCAGCTCCGATGAATATGGTATCTCTGAAATGATTTATCTGTCTCTGTATTTGTGTCCATACTCTGTTGTTAATCCAGGATTGGCATCGTATCAATCCGCCTGCAGCAGGATGCCTTCATAGTCCTTCAGGCAATCCAGCACCAGCAGCAGATCCGCGCCGTCCGCGGTCATTTCGACAGAACCGCCGCGAAGCGTGCGCACCCGGACGCCCTCCGCCGAAAGGCCGGCTTTCGCAAGCTGTGCCGCCGGTACACGGACCGCAACGCCGGACATCGGCACCGGCTTCATGAATTTCATGCCGAAGCTTCCGGACAGGTTCACCAGCTGGACCAGGAAGCCGTCGTCTTTGGCCGTGCCGCGGATCACGTCGGCATCCACTTCCAGCATTTCCGAAGCGCCGCAGGCTGCATCCGCACAGCCGGCAAAGCTCTGCAAAACGTCCTTCATAAACAGAAGCGTGTTTTCCAGACCCATCTGCATGTACAGCTCGCCCGGCGTCCAGGGAATGTAGATGCCCTGTCCCTTTTCAAAGGGATTCACCACCAGGCCGCACGCGCCCGTGCGGGCATCGGCGTCGAAATACACCAGCTCCGGCGGACCGGTGGGATGTTCGCCGATCTGGCCGAGATACGTGCGGGCGCCTTCCGCCGGACGCACCTGGTACCAGGTCTTTCCAAGGCCGATATACGGCGTCTCCTTTAGATTCGGGAAGAGCTCCGCTTCCGAATCCTCCACGATAAACATGGCTGATTTCGCATCCGTCACCTTTCCGGCGTACTGCGCGACGCCAAGGCATCTGCATGCCGGCGCGGGCAGCGGCCTTCCTTTTTCGATCATACCGGCATCCGCCGTGGCGATCACGGTGCCGCCCTCCGCCGCAAACGCGTCCAGAATCTCCGCCGCACCGGCCGGAAGGGATTTGATGGCCGGAATGATGACCACCCGTTTTCCCGCAAGCACGTCGGCGCTCTTTACGTCGCCGGCCGTCAGCTCGTCGTAGGGGATATGCGCCGCCGTCAGCACCTCGGCCCAGCCCATTTCCTCTTCGGACGGGCGCTGCCAGTTGCGGTCATGCAGCAGAAGCACCTCCGCGGCGGACTCCATGTGGGTAAACAGATCCTCGTTGGCCGCCTGCAGGGCGAACACTTCCTTTGTGGGCGCATAGGAGCTCGTCACCCGGTGGTTGGCCAGGGTACCCATGATAAAGAAGCTGACACAGCCGCTGTTGGCTAAGTTCTGCCACTGGCGAAGCGCTGCCTGGGCGGGGCTGACGGAAACGTGGCGGAACATGAATCCGGCGAAATCGGTGCTGGCGTTGTCCACGGTTTTCTTCGGACCCACGCCGCTTCCGAGGCGGCTGTTCATCGACGCCGACAGCACCCACTGGGGACGGTCGACGTCCGAGTTGGTCTCCGAGCGGATGACGTCGGTGCCCATGATGCACAGCTCGGGGCTGATCTCGCGGATGGCCGCGATCATCGCCGCCTTGTTGGCCGCCGCGATCTTGTTTGTGAAGCCCATGTAGCGCATGACGCCCGGGTCCGTCAGAACGTATTCCTTCGGCATTTCGGCGTCCTCGCCGAAGGCCTTTTTGAAATCGCGCGTACAGTTCGCGCAGTGGCAGGGACCGTGAATCCCGCCGTTGTAATCCGTGACGATCGCGCCGCTCATGTTAAAGAAGACGCCGTCGAAGGGAATCTTCCCCAGCACTTCTCTCAGGATGTCGAGCTTTGCGGTTTTCTGATAATCGCTGTTGAAGCACACCTGCGCCATGCCGTTGTACACCAGCGCGTTTCCTTCGGCGTCGCGGTACGCCCATTCGGGATGCTGCTCGTACAGCCGCTCGCTGACCTTCGTGAAATCGCAGCGGGCGATCACTTTGATGCCGCGGTCATGGCAGGCTTTCACCATCTGCTCCAGGGAATCGCCCGTCAGAAAGCGGCTCTGCTCCTGACAGTCCAGTTCCGTTTCATAGCTGGCCAGAATGCCGGCCGCATTTAAGTTCACCACGGTCGCGCCGAAATCCGCCAGATCCCGGGCGTAGGATTCCGCGCTGATGCCGTCCATGTCGACTTCCCGCAGATTTGTCTGTACCATCCGCCAGGGGTAATTCTCCCACCAATGTGCCATAACGTGTCCTCCTTACGTCTTTATGCCGCACTTCTGCTGCATGATTCTTAAGACAAGTATAAAAAGAGAGCGCCCGGCCGTATATTTCCAAAATCATTTTTCTGTCTCTGAAATATTGCCTGCCGCGCAAAAAAAGTCTATACTGATCTTCAGAGGCATCCGGCGCGGCCGGTGCGCTTTGCGTCCGCATTCCTGTTTCACCTAAGGAGGTTTCGTATGGCCCTTGATTCCCGGACGATTGATGATCATCTTTCCCTGTTTCTGGAACTGCTCTCCTGCGCAAGCCGCATTTCCTACTGGTGCTATGACGCCGACGGAGCGCTTCTGTCCACCACCTGTAAGGTTCCCGTGATGGAGAAGCTGTTTACCCATCCGGGCACGCATGCCTATATGATGGAAAAAGCCGTCGAATACACCCGTCCCCTGATGCTGACCAATGAACTCGAACTGGTCTGGACCGCTGTGTTTGAAAAGGAAGACGGCGAGCTTCGCCGCATCCACATGCTCGGTCCCGTGTTTATCAGCCAGTACGCTTCCCGGCATTACGAGGACCATCTCCACGGGTCCAAGGTCGACCTGAAGTGGAGGCCGAAGCTGCTGAACTATCTGAAGGAAACACCGCTGATTACCCTTGACGAGTTTTTCCGGAATACGCTGCAGCTGCACTACTGTGTTACCGGAGAGAAAATCACCACCGGCGACATCCGCTACCAGCAGCCGGTCTCCGGCCGGTCCGGCTCCACCAGCCCCACCCGACGGCGGGATGCGGCGCGCTCGTGGATGGCGGAACAGGCCATGTTAAACTGCATCCGCGAAGGCCGGCCGTTCCGAAACGAAGAGTTTTCCGAGCTGATCCCCTATTCCGCGTTCTTAAAGATCAATCTGCGAAACACCTTAACAAACACGAAAATCCAGCAGAGCGTCTTCATCGCCCTGTGCATCCGGGCCGCCATCGAAGGCGGTCTCTCGCCGGAAGCGGCCTATGCCCGGGGCGACGCCTTTATCCAGAACGTCATGGAAGCCAGCTCCACCACGGAGATCCTCGAGCTTTCCCGCGTGATTTTTGAGGACTTCGTGCAGGAAGTGCACCGCGTCCGCTCGGATTCTTCCTTGTCCGCGCCGGTGCGCAGCTGCTGTGACTACATCCACGAACACATCGACGAACCCCTGTCCATCGCGGATCTCGCCGCCCGGGTGGGGTATGCCGACTACTATCTTTCCCGGAAGTTTAAAGAAGAAACCGGTCTGTCGATCAATGACTACATCAAAAAAGAACGCGTCGAGGAAGCAAAGCATCTGATGGCATCCAGCCGGCTGTCCATCCCCGACATCGCAGAAAAGCTGCAGTTCGGAAACCGCAGCTTTTTCTCGAAAGTATTTAAGGAATTTGCCGGCACGTCGCCGGCCGCCTATATCGAAGAGCACCGGCATCTGTAAAACAACCGGGGGACGCAGCCGCTGTGCGTCCCCCGGTCTTTTTTCTGTTCTGTTACCGTTCCATGTAATCCATCATCGCCTCGGCGGCAATCTTCGCCTCGGCTACAGCGTGTACCACGGTCATGGAGCCGTGCACCACGTCGCCGGCCGCAAAGACGCCCTCTCGAGTCGTCATCTGGTTCGCGTCCGTGATCAGCAGGCCCTTTTCATTGCCCTCCAGGCCCGTGGTGGTCTGGATCAGCTTGTTCTTCGGCCCCTGGCTGACCGCGATGATGGTCGCGTCGGCCCGGACCTGCTCTTCGTCCTCTTCGTATCCCGTCACCTGTCCGTTTTCGTCGAACCGGGCGACCTTAAACACCGGACCGATGTCGGTAAACCGCGTGATGCTGCGTCCGAAAATCAGCTCCGCGCCGTCCCACCGGGTATATTCCAGCTCGTGGTCGCTCGCGGCGATCTTTTTGCTGCGGGCGTAAAGCATCACGCGCGTCGCGCCGTGGCGGAACGCCGTGCGCGCCACGTCCATCGCCACGTTTCCCATGCCGATGATCGCCACGGTTTCCCCCAGCTGATAGGCGTCCGGATTGGCCAGGTAGGAAATGCCGTAGTGCACGTTCGCCAGGCTCTCCCCGGGAATCCCCAGGGACTTCGGGCGCCAGGTGCCGGTGCCGATGAAAACGGAGGCATAGCCGTCCCGGAACAGATCGTCGATGTGCAAAGACGTGCCCAGGGCCGTGTTCGGGCGGATGCGGATGCCCATGCGAAGCATCTGCTTCTTATAGCGGGTCAGGATCGATTTGGGCAGGCGGAACTCCGGAATGCCGTACTGCAGCATGCCGCCGATCTTGTCCTTCTCGTCAAAGATCGTCACCGGATAGCCCTGCTCGGCCAGCTTGATGGCTACGGTCAGCCCCGCCGGACCGCTGCCGATGACGGCGGCGCGTCTGCGCTTCGGCACGGGATTCGGCAGACGCATCCGGTCCAGATAGGTATCCGAAAGATAGTGTTCGATCTCGTAGAAACGGACGGCGTGGCCCTTTTTGTTCAGCACGCAGTGGCCGGTGCACTGGCGTTCGTGATCGCAGACGATGGAACACACCAGGGACATCGGATTGTTTTCGAAAAGAATCCGCCCGGCCTCCATGGTCCGGCCGTCCTGAAACAGTGAAATGATCTCCGGAATGGGCGTGCCCACCGGACAGCCTTCCTGGCACATCGGCTTTTTGCAGTGCAGACAGCGGCTGGCTTCTGTCATGATGTTTGCTGCCATGGTTCTTCCCTCTCAAATGGAAAAACGGAACAGGGGCCTGACCCCCGTTCCGCTTTTGACTTATTCCTCGACGATGGATGCGCCGCTCATGCGCTCGTAGTAGCGGACGATGTCGTCGTGGTCGCAGGAGCCTTCGTCGTGATTCTTCAGTTCCTGCATGACTTCCATCATCTGAGCCGTCATCGGCACGGGCATGTTCACCGCGTGAGCCGCGTTTAAGGCGTTGGTCAGATCCTTGATGTGCAGGTCGATGCGGAAGCCGGGCTTGTAGTTGCCGGCGAGCATCATCGGCACTTTCGCGTCCATAACCGTGGAGCCGGCCAGGCCGCCGCGGATGGCTTCATATACCAGGCGGGGATCCGTGCCCATCTTCTTCGCGAAGGTGAAGGCTTCGGCGCAGGCGCCGATGTTGGCCGCAACGATCATCTGGTTGGCAAGCTTGGCCACGTTGCCGCTGCCGATCGGTCCGACGTAGACGACGGAGCCGGCCATGGCGCAGAGCAGATCGTAGAAACGGTCCCAGACTTCCTTCTTGCCGCCGCACATGACGGAAAGGGTTCCGTCAATGGCCTTCGGCTCGCCGCCGGACACCGGGCAGTCGAGCATCTCGATGCCGTGCTTCGCCAGCTCTTCGGCGATCTTCTTGGATTCCACCGGGTCGATGGAGGACATGTCGATCACGACCAGATCGGAGGAAGCGCCTTCCACGACGCCGCCTTCACCGAGCACCGCCGCGCGCACGTGGGGAGAATTGGGAACCATGGTGATGACCACTTCCACCTGGGAAGCCAGCTCGGCGCCGCTTTCGGCCGCCTTCGCGCCCAGATCCACCAGCTCCTGCACGGAAGCCGGATTGAAGTCGCGCACGACCAGCTCGTGACCGGCCTTGATTAAGTTCTTCGCCATCGGCTTGCCCATGATGCCTAATCCGATAAATCCTACTTTCATTGTGATTCTCCTTTCTGAGCAGCGTCCTTGTCTGCTGCCTTTTTACTCTTTCCGCTATTCTACCACAGATCATCCCTAAGTCACAGCTTTTTTGTTTCTGTGAATTAGATTTTAAATATTGAAACATTCCGGGGAAGGCTGCTTTCGCGCTTATTTCTCGAACGCGAACGTCCGACGCGCGATGCCCAGTTCCTCGTTGGTCGGGATCACCAGCACCTGTACCTTCGAATCCGCCGCGGAAATGACGCCCTCGCCGTCCAGCGCTTCGTTCGCCGCTTCGTCGAGCACCACGCCCAGCGGCGCGAGCCGCCGGCAGATCTCTGCCCGGACCGGCGCGGAGTGTTCACCGATGCCCGCGGTCAGCACCAGGTAATCCAGGCCGCCCAGGTCGATGAAGAAGCTGCCGATGTAATGGACGATGCCGGTTACGAAGACGTCCACGGCCAGCGCCGCGCGCTCATTGCCGGCGTCCGCCGCCTCGCAGACGTAACGAAGATCGTTGCTGACGCCCAAGATGCCCAGCAGGCCGCCCTTCTTCTGCAGGCCCTCCAGCACTTCCGCTTCGCTCATGCCCTCCTTCTGAAGGAAGAACGAAATCTCGGAATCGAAGTCGCCCACGCGGTTGTTGTGGATGACACCGGTCTCTAAAGACATGCCGAAGGAGGTGTTCACACTCTTTCCGTTTTCGATCGCGCAGATGGAGCTGCTGCCGCCTAAGTGGCAGCTGACGGCGCGGTAGGGTCTGCCTTCGGAGCGCTCGTTTAAGCAGTCGGCGATGTATCCGTGGGAGGCGCCGTGATAGCCTAGGCGCTGCACGCCGTAATTCTCATACCACTCATAGGGGACGCCGTAGAGCTTGCGCGCCAGCGGAATCGACTGATGGAACGCCGTCTCAAAGCAGCCGACAAACAGTGTGTCCGGAAGCTCCGCGCGCACTGCCTCGATGGCCGCCAGATAGGCCGTGTTGTGCGCCGGCGCCAGGGCGATCCAGTCCTTCATGCCCTGGATCGTTTCGTCATCTAGCTCGTGGACGCCGAAGTGATCCTTGCTTAACACGGTTTTGTAGCCGACGCGGTCGATTTCGGAAACCTTGTTTAAGACGCCGATCAGCGGATCGCACAGGTCGCCCAAAAACCGGCGGATGCCGGTACCGTAGTCCGGGATGGCCTGGCGGGTGGAATTGTTTTCCACGCCGTCCGTATTGTTCCGGTAGCGGTAAATCGCGTCGTCCAGGGAGCCGACCCGTTCCACCCCGCCCTGGGCAAGGACGGTGTCGCCGGGCATCTCATACAGTTTGAATTTGAGGGAAGTGCTTCCCGCGTTGCACACCAGGACTTTCATCAATATCCTCCGATCGCTGCAAGAAGTTCCTGCATCCGCTTGTCGCCGCCGGCCACCGGGCGCCAGTCCACCTGTACGCTGCGGTATCCCTGCTTTACGATCACGTCGCCGAAGGCCTTCGGGCCGACGTTGACCATCACGAATTCGGAAGCAAACAGATCGAGCATCTTCGCCGGATCGCAGCTGTTCGCCGCGGGATCGTAAACCGCGTCCGCCTTCGCCGCCAGCACGGCTTCCACCCGCGCTTTCACTTCGGCCGGATCCTCCGCGGCGCTTTCCACCGCCGGACGGCCGTTCTTTAAGCGGATGATCTCGCCGGCCAGCATCGCCGCGCGGTAGTTGGACGAGGCCACCAGCACTCCGGCGTCACGCAGTTTCTTTTCCTGCTCCGCCTTGTTCTGGAAATCGGCGTCGGTACCGAGCACGGAAGCCACGAAGGCGATCTTTCCGCCGCGGGCCGCTGCCATCTCCTGGGCCTTTTTGATATCTTCCAGCACGTAGCCCACCGGATCCATGTAGCCCGGAGGGGTCAGGATGAAGTCCAGCAGGATGACGGCCACTTCCGGATCCGCCGCCTCTTTTAAGATGGCGGGCTTGCGCACCGACGGGTCGATGGCCGGATGGGGACGGCCGTTGGTGAATTCTTCCTCGCCCCAGTCCACGCAGCTGTTTTCCACGCTGACCTTCGCGTCTGCCAGCTTGTGGCGCAGATCAAAGGAGCTGTTGGACCAGACGCCGCCGACCCGGTCCCACAGGGTGCGGGTCGCTTCATCCATGAAGGTGCCGCCGGAGAAGGCGCCGCGCACATACTTCTGTTCCGCGGACATGCCTTCCAGCGCGGTTTCGGCCAGCGCCGTCAGCTCTTCCTCGGTTTCCATCCTGCAGGTGCGTCCGGTGAGCGCCAGAAGCTTCGCGCCGCAGTCGTCCAGGTTCGCCGCGTAGATGGCGCCGGCCGCTTCGGCCTCTTCCTTCGAAACGCTCATCATGCTGACCACCACCGGCTTCGAGCAGGCCGCGATGCGGGCTAAGATCCGCTCCTTCGCCAGCTCGGTGCACTTGCGGGCCACCACGCCGATGTACTTCGTTTCCGGATCCGCGTCGAGGGCGTCTAAGCCCATCACCAGCATGATGCCGTCCACGCCTTCCTTGATGTCGTTGCCGCCGGTGCCGATGGTCTGGGAGACGCCGGTGCCGTTGGCGTGCAGGATGGCGGCGACATGCTGAATGCCGACACCGGAGGCGCCGACGATGCCGTAGGGTCCGCGGTTGTTCACGGAAGCCAGCACCAGGGCCGCGCCGTTGATATTCGCCACGCCGCAGTCCGGACCCATGCACAGCAGGCCCTTTTCGCGGGCGATCTCTTTCATTTCGCGCTCATCTTCCGTGGGCACGTTGTTGGAAAAGACGCAGGCGTGCAGGCCGGCCGCGAAGGCCTCCTTCGCCTGATCGAGGGCATATTCGCCCGGAACGGAAATCTGAACCAGGTTCGCCTTCTTTACGGCCTTCGCCGCCGCCGCGATCGTCGGATAGGAAACGCTCTTCATCTGCGCCTCGCCTTCCTCCGGCTCGGTCTCGGCCGCGACAGCCGCAAGCGCCGCCGCAAAGGCCTCTTCGCTTTCCGCTTCCGCCACGGTGATGTAGTCGCCGTCGCCGCAGGCCGCGATGGCTTCCGTCATCAGGCCCAGGTCCTCGCAGACCGCCTTAAAGGCGTCCGTGCCCATGCCGATGTACCCCGCCGAAATGCCCGGCTGCTCGTTCAGCACGGAGGAGGAAAACAGGGTTTCCAGGGAGTCGATGTATTTTCCTTTTTCAATCTTTGCAAATACACTCATGACAGCTCATCCTTCCCGCCAGTTGGTCTCTGGCTGTGCCAAACCTCTTACAGTACCGTTGCCGCAAAACCTTCCAGCGCGTTCTTGAAGCAGTCCAGCGGCAGGTCGCAGGCGCCCGCGCCGGCCTGTCCGCCGGTCTTTAAGCCGGAGCCGCCGTGGCTGACCGGAACGACGTTCATGCCGATCACCTTGCGGATGTCGATGCCCACCGGGGAACCCTTGAAATCGTCCCAGGGGACCGGATCGAAGGAATGCTCGCCCAAAGAAACCGCCCGGGCTCTGGCCGTGCGGTCGACGGCCGCGCTGTAGGTGGAGCCGGTCAGACGCACATAGGAAGGACCGGCGATGGCGGACATGCCGCCCAAGCCCCACACTTCCGTCACGCAGCTGTCGCCTAAGTAACCGGCCACGTCTTCGGGTTTCGTCTTCGGCGAAAGCAGCGTGCCCTGGACCACCGGCGCTTCGGTGGTGTACCAGGCGTTGCCCGTCGCGGCGATCTGGATGCCGAACTTCACGCCGTTGGCGCCCATGCCCACCATCACGGTGGAATCCTTCACCTGCTTGGCGGAGTGGGTCAAAGCACCGATGCCGGCCATCAGCACCTGCAGGTAGAAGCGGTCGTTGGCGGCGAGCCACTCGATGACCTCTTCCTTGTGCGGATTGCTGCCCTTCATAATGTAGGGAATCATGGTCAGCGCAAATTTCATGGAAGACGCGGGCTGGCGGTTGTGGTTTTCATCGCCCATGCCGGCGGTCTGGGACAGGATGCTGATCAGGTCGATGCCGCCGCTTAACAGCACGGCTTCCTTTAACACCGGAGAGAGCACCTCTTCGATCCAGGTCAGGTTCGCTTCCACGCTCTCGTCGTACTGACCCCAGCGCAGGGTCGGGTTCACCGGGCCCGGATGGGGCACGCAGTAGCCCGATCCGCCGTAGACCGGATCCTCCACCACGAACACCGGCATGTGAGCCGACGTGGACTGGCAGGCCGCGTTGGAACAGTCGTGATTCTGGGCGGCGTCCAGGATGATTTCGCCGGCCTTGATCTTCTCCCAGGCTTCGTCCAGGTCCTTGGCCAGGCCCTCGTGCACCGCCGCGCCGCAGGCGGAAATCCGCAGCGGATACGCGATCGTGTCCAGCTCGCTCGGCGGGCCGGGCAGCAGGATCATATTGTCCGTCATACCCGGAACAACTTCAACCGCCGGCCGGATGTCGGTCAGAATCATCTTGCCCTTTGTAAAAATATCCAGCACACGGGCATTGGCCTCTTCAATCCGTGCTCTGATTTCCTCCGGTGTCGCCATGGTTTTCCTCCTTGCCTTGGACAGGGTTTTCTTTGGACGATGCTATCTTACAATGGAAAAAGCGGATCCGCATCAGGCAGATCCGCTTTTTTGTGTTCAAATTTGTTTCGCCATTAAAGTCTTACACCTGCGTCACAAAACGCAGGAACGCCGCCTGCCCTTCAGGGGTGCGCTTGTACACGCCGGCGTCCTCTAACACCTGGGCGAAAACCTTGCCGGTTTCCTCCTGCACGATGCCCCAGGCGTTCTCTTCCGTGATCTCATACCGGTCCAGGAAGCTCTCCGCCCAGTCGGCGTGGATCGAGGTGCGCTCGTTTTCGCGCAGCGCATCGCGGCCGGCGCGTCCGACGGCGATTTCGGAAAGAAGCTTGGCCACTTCCCCCAGTTCTTCCTTTAACCGCGCGGGCAGTACGGCCAGGCCCATGACTTCGATCAGGCCGATATTCTCCTTCTTGATGTGATGCAGCTGGGCGTGGGGATGATACAGCCCCAGGGGATGCTCTTCGGTGGTCAGGTTGTTCCGGAGCACCAGATCCAGCTCGTACAGATCGCCCCGCCGGCGGGCGATGGGCGTGATCGTGTTGTGGGGCTCGCCGCCGGTTTCGGCGAAGATCATCGCGTCCGCGTCCGTGTATCCGCGCCAGGCAGCCAGAATCTTCTCCGCCAGCTCCGCCAGGCGGACGCGGTCCGCCGAAGAAATGCGGATGACGGACATCGGCCAGCGCACGATGCCGGCTTTGACGTCCTCAAATCCGGCAAAGGAAATCTCCCGCTCCACCGGGGCCTTTTCCATGGCGAAGGTGTAATGGCCGCCCTGGAAATGATCGTGGGCCAGGATCGATCCGCCCACGATGGGCAGGTCCGCGTTGGAACCCACGAAATAGTGCGGGAACTGGCTGACAAAATCCAGCAGCTTGTCAAAGCAGGCCCGGTCGATCTTCATGGGCGTGTGCTGCCGGTTAAAGCAGATGCAGTGCTCGTTGTAGTACACGTAGGGCGAGTACTGCAGGAACCAGGGCGCGCCGGCAATGGTGATCGGCACGGGGCGGTGGTTCTGGCGCGCCGGATGATTCACCCGGCCGGCATAGCCTTCGTTTTCGATGCACAGCTGACACTTCGGATAGGCCGCCTGGGGCATGTTCCGGGCCGCGGCGATGGCCTTCGGATCCTTCTCGGGCTTGGACAGGTTGATGGTGATGTCCATCTCGCCGTAGTCCGTCCGGGCCTTCCATCGCACGTCCTTCGCGATGCGGTCCGTGCGGATGTAATTCGTCGCACGGCAGAAATCGTAGTACCAGTCGGTGGCTTTTTGGGGGCTCTCGGTGTATCGCGCAGCAAACGCCGCGGTCACCTGGGCCGGGCGCGGCGTCAGCCGTCCCATCACCGCCGTGTCCAGCAGATCCCGGTACACCACGGAATTGTTCTCCAGGACACCCCGTTTTGCCGCGTCGTCCAAAAGGGCGTCGAGCACCGCGGCCAGCGGCGCGTCATCTTCCACCTCCGCCGCCGGAAGTTCGTCCGCGCGAAGCGCCTCCAGCACCGCATTCTGCGCCCAGATCCGCTCATCTTCTCCGATCAGCCCGGTATCCGTTGCCAGCTGAATCAGCCGTTCCACTGCGTTCATGTAAATCCCCCTCTCACATGATCTTAGCAATGTTCCTAACGCTTAATGTATCTGTTTACGCCTGCCCAATCTCCTTCAGCAGCGCACACAGCGCGTCCACGTCCGCATCCGTCGTCGCCCAGCTCGTCGCGAGGCGGATGATCGTGTGGTCCGCGTCCGTCTTCTCCCAGAAGCTGTATTCCACCTGCTCCGCCAGGCGCGCCAGCTGCGCGTCCTCCATATGCACGAAGATCTGGTTCGTCGGCGAGCCGAACAGCGTCACATATCCGTATTCCGACAGCGCGCCGCGGATCCGGTCCGCGGCCGCGATGGCGGTTTTCGCGTTCTCCAGATACAGCATCATGCTGCCGGGCAGATCCGTGAACAGCTCGTCAAACTGCATCCCGGCGACCCAGCCCTTCGCCAGCAGCGCCCCGTGCTGCTTGATCATCGTAAAGAAGTGGGGAATCCGGTCCGGGTCGGGCACGACGACGGCCTCGCCCAGCAGCGCGCCGCACTTCGTCCCGCCGATGTAAAACACGTCGCACAGCGCCGCGAGATCCGGCAGCATCACGTCGTTCTCCGGGCAGGCCAGCGCGTACGCCAGGCGTGCGCCGTCCACATAGAGCGGAATCTTCCAGGCATCGCACAGCTCGGCGATCTGTGCCAGCTCCAGATGGCTGTAGAGCGTGCCGTACTCCGTCGGCTGCGACAGGTAGACCATGCCCGGTTCCACCATATGGTCCCGGTTCTCGTCCGCCGCAAAGGTCTCCAGCAATTCGCGGATCTGCTCGTCCGTAATCTTGCCGTCCGTATTCGGCAGCGTCAGCACCTTGTGCCCGCCGGCCTCGATGGCTCCGGCCTCATGCAGCGCGATATGCCCGCTGTCCGCGGCGATCACGCCCTGCCACGGGCGCAGCAGCGCGTCGATCACCACCCGGTTCGCCTGCGTGCCGCCGGCAAGAAAATGCACGGCCGCCTTCGGACAGTCCGCTGCGTCCCGGATCTTTTCGCGGGCCGAGGCACAGACCTCGTCCGTTCCGTAGCCCGGACGGTGCGTCCGGTTGGTTTCAGAAAGGCGCCGCAGAATCTGCGGATGCGCGCCTTCCTGATAATCCGAAGCGAAGTACAGTTTTTCCATCTTACGAAAACCTCCGTTTGAGTCAAAGGAGACCGTCCCTTCTGACTCATTTTTTCATCAGACGGCCGGCCAGTACGCAGATGCCGAAAGCCGCGACGTCCACGGCAACAATGGTCGCGCCGACAGGCGTTCCGGCCAGAATCGAAATGAACATGCCCGTCAGCGTGCAGCATACCGAAAGGATCGCCGAGCAGATGGTCACGCTTTTAAAGCTTGAGAACAGGCGCATTGCCGACAGCGCCGGGAAAATAACCAGGGCGGAAATCAGAAGAGACCCGACCAGGTTCATCGCCAGGACGATGATCACGGCGATCACCACGGCGATCAGCAGGTTGTAGCGGTCGGCGCGGGTGCCGGATGCGGACGCAAAGCTTTCGTCAAAGGTGACGGCGAAAATCTTATTATAGAATACCACAAAAACGCCCACCACGAACAGTGAAAGCACGACGCTCAGCCAGACGTCCCGGACAGACAGCGTCAGAAATGTCGCCGCTCCGAACAGCGTGCTGCAGACATCTCCGCTTAAGTTGGAGGAAGTCGAAAACAGGTTCATGATCAGATAGCCGAAGGCAAGCGCACCGACAGAGATCATGGCGATGGCGGCGTCGCCTTTGATGCGGGCGTTCTGACCCGTGCGAAGCAGCAGCACGGCACTGGCCACCGTGACCGGCAGCACCAGCAGCATGTTGTTGGACAGATTCAGGACCGCCGCGACCGAAATCGCACCGAACGCGACGTGGGACAGTCCGTCTCCGATAAAGGAAAAGCGTTTCAGCACCAGCGTCACCCCCAGCAAAGAAGAACACAGGGCGATCAGCACGCCGACGATCAGCGCGTATCGGACAAACGGATACTGCAGATACAATGCCAGTTTCTCAAACATTACAAGCCTCCCCGGTCGTATTTGATACCGACGCTTCCTGTTTTGGCTTTGAGGCGTCCGCCGTCGGCCGTCCGGCATCCTGTTCCGATGCAAAAAGCCGGCCGGCGGGGCTCTTCAGATAGGCATCCCGGGTGCCGAAAAACACCGTGTCCCCGATGTGAAGGATGTGGCTGGCATACTGCACCGCCGCCGCGATGTCATGCGAAATCATGATGATGGTGACGCCTTCTTTGTTCAGGCCGGAGATCAGGCTGTACATTTCGGCGGTTACCTTCGGATCCAGTCCGGAGACCGGCTCATCCAGCAGCAGCACCTTTTGGGTAGCACACAGCGCCCGCGCCAGAAGCACCCGCTGCTGCTGTCCGCCGGACAGATCGCGGTAGCAGCGGCCGGCCAGATCGGCAATGCCCATCCGCTCCATGTTCTCCTGCGCCAGCGCGCGTTCCTCGCGGTTGTAAAACGGGCGCAGTCCTGCACGGCCCTGGCAGCCGGACAGCACGATCTCCTGAACGGACGCCGGAAAATCCCGCTGCACCACCGTCTGCTGCGGAAGATAGCCGATCTCGTTTTTCCGAAGGCCGTCTCCCGTTACGATCTGCCCGCCCATGGGCGGAATCAGATGCAGCAGGGTCTTCATCAGCGTCGATTTGCCGGACCCGTTCTCGCCCACGATGCACAGGTAGTCCCCCGCGTGGACGTCGAAGTTCAAATGTTCCACAATGGCCTGTCCGTCATAGCCTAAAGACAGGTCCTTTACCTGAAGCAATGCCATCGCTTTTCCTCACAGGTGCGGTCACTGCAGCGCTTCGCGCAGCACCGCAAGGTTTTCTTCCATTACAGACAGGTACGTCGTCCCGTCTTCGATATCTTTCGCCGTCGTCGACTGCAGCGAATCGAGCACCAGAATTGTCTGGTCTTTGGTTTTCGTGTTCTGAATGATCGTTTTCGCGATCTTCTGATCGCTGCCGTCGATGGTCAGAATCACGGACAGCGACAGCTCGTCCGCCTTTTGCGCCAGAAACGTAACCGTCTCAAAGCTCGCTTCCGTCTCCGCCGAACAGCCGGCGAACGCCGCATAATACGACAGGCCGTAATCCTCTGTCAGATAACGAAACGGGAACCGGTCGGCAAACAGCAGCGTCTTCTGTGCGGCATTTTGCACCGTTTCTTCGTACTGCGCGTCCAGCTCCGACAGCTGCGCGGCATATGCATCCGCATTGGCGCGGTATACATCGGCATTTGCCGCATCGAGGGCGGAAAGCGCCTTTGCAATCGCCTTTACGGCCGCGGTGCTGTTCCGAAGCGACAGCCAGACATGTTCGTCGTACTCCGGCTCTTCCTCCCCGTCTTCGTGTTCCCCGCCGGGGTGCGCCTCCTCTGCGCCGTCGTGATCGTGTTCTTCTTCCTGCATGCCTTCGACGATCTCTTCTTCCTTTATGCGGCCGTCTAAAACGTCCATCAGCGAAACCACCGTCCTGTCCGGGTTCGCCCCTTCTTTCAGCGCGTCGTCCAACCAGCTGTCGGACGGGCCGCCGACGTAAATCAGCAGATCACAGGTGGATATGTCGACGATGTCAGCAACGGAGGGCTGAAAGCTGTGCATGTCCACGCCGTTGTCCAAAAGCAGCTTCACCTCGGCACTTCCGGGATTCTCTCCAAGAACGTTCATGACCCAGTCGTATTCTGGAAAGATAGTGGCAACAATCTGAAGCGGTTTCCCGCTGTCTGAAGCCTGCTGTCCGTCCGGCGTCTGTGAGCCGGCTTCTGTCTGACCGCCCGCCGCACGCCCGCAGGCCGTCAGGAGAAAAACCGCCGCCGCTGCAGCGATCCAAAATGTTTTTTTCTTCATATATTCAATCTCCGATGGGTTCGCGTTTCTCATCCGGCCTGTCCTGCCGCGTCCGAAACCGCTATGCGCCGGCCTCGTTCAGGCAGTCTTCACACAGGCCGTAGAACACCGTCCGCATGGGATTCAAACGGAAGCGGTGATGCTCATACAGATGCTCCGAAAGCTGCGCCACCTCATCACAGTGCAGATGAACCAGCCGCCCGCATTTTTCGCATTTGCAGTGATAGCAGGTCTCTTTTTCGGTCTGCGCACGCTCGCCCGTGTATTCAAAACACGCCGCACTGCTGCCGTCAATCACATATTTGCTGACGATGCCCTCGTCCACCAGCCGCTCCAGCTGGCGGTATACCGTCGACTGCCCGATGGGCGATCCCTGATCGTGGAAATAGGCGCACACGTCACCGGCCGTGATGTGTTCGCCCGGAACCGTTTTCAGATAATCCAGCAGAATGCCCCGCTGTTTTGTTTTGTACGCTGTTTTTTCAGACATTTTCTTCTCCGAATCTTTTTTCAAAAATGAAAACCGTTCCCGATTTTATCAGTTTCCCGAAGGGATGTCAATAAAATGAGAACGGTTTTCATTTTTTCTTTTTTGAATGTGCGGGCGAAATCGCATCCGGACGTTTCCGGATCCCTGCCTTATTTTTCACGGCGGATCGTCAAAGTTCCTGAAACGACTGGATGCCGGCCTCTTCAAGCTTTACCCAGTCATTATCCAGATGATTGGAGCCGTTGTTTTTCCGAATGTACTCGTCAAAATCCATGGACTCCATTCCCAGAGCCTGCAGATGCTCCCGGTAAAGCATGCAGTTTTCTTTAATGGTGCGGCGCTCGAAAAACGCGTTGATAGATGTAGCCGTCGTCCGCCCGGTCAATGCCGCTGATGATGTTTAACAGCGTGGATTTTCCGGAGCCCGAAGGCCCGAGCAGCACGCAGAACTCGCCTTTTTTCACGGAAAAATCCGTGCCGCGAAGAACCTCCTGCCGGCTGTCGCCGGTTCCGTATGCTTTAAAAATCTGGTGTACTTCCAGAAAACTGTCACCTGTCATCTGTGTTTCCTCCGATCTGTAGGTTCCCTGGTATATCCGTTTTCGCGGACGCATCCGGTCCGATTCATACATTTTTCGCAGCGTGTCTGCGAACCGAGTGCATCATAGCACAGTTAGGGTATGCTAATAAGCAGTTTCACTCTTTTTTACTTCAATCGCCTGGATTTCTTATTTGAATGTTCCATATCAGGTGTTTCTGTTTTATCCATTTATGGAGTTTTGTTCCGTTTTTGGATGGCATTTACGTTCCGAATGTGGTATGCTCTGTTCATCGATACATCATCTGCAGTAGAAAGGAGTTCTTATGACCATTGAGGAAATGCAGAAACAAAGAAAAGAACTGGGGTACACTTACGAAACGCTTTCCGAGCGCTCCGGTGTGCCGCTGGGCACCGTCCAGAAGGTGCTTTCCGGCATCACGAAAAATCCCCGCATCGAGACGGTTAAGGCACTGGAACGTGTTTTAGGCGACGGCTATCCCGCCTTCGATTCCGATATCCAGATTCTGGCAGAGGGCAACCCGAATACCTGGCCCATGCTGGTGGCCGACGATCCCTGGCATACGTATACGAAGACGGACGGCACCGCCGCGTTAGCCGCCATGCGCGGCGAGTACAGCTGCGAGCAGCCGCCCTATCCCCCGGACCAGGTCTATCCCCTGCTTCCTTACAAGCGTCAGGGGGAATACACCGCGGAGGACAGGGATCTTCTTCCGGAGGAAGTGCGCACGGAACTGTTCGACGGTGTACTGTACGACATGGCCGCGCCTTCCTTTCAGCATCAGACCATTGCGTTTCAGGTCAGTCTTCAGATTCAGTCCTGCATTGATGCCCATGACAAGCCCTGCGCTCTCGCCCTCGCACCCTCTGACGTGTGGATTGCCGGGCACAACAAAACCATCCTCCAGCCGGACCTGTATATTATCTGCGATTTTGAAGACATCCAGAAAGAGGGCCACTACATGAGCGGCCCCCTGTTTGTCATGGAAGTGCTTTCCCCTTCCACGCGCAGCAAAGATCTGTTTCTCAAAAACTTCTATTATTACAGATACGGCGTGAAGGAATACTGGATTGTCGATCCAAAGAAAAAGCAGGTTCTCGTCTACGATTTTACCGACGAAGAGAACCCGCAGGATCCGAAAAACTATACGTTTGAGGACGACATCCCGCTGCTGGTCAGCGATGGACGCTGCTCTGTGGATTTCAGAAAAGTCACCGCCGCCCTCGAACGGCTGGGCCTTGCATGAGTCAAAAGAGACAGTCCCTTTTGACTCGCTCTGACGCATTCAAAAAGAAACTGCCGGCAGGCTGTGCCTGCCGGCGGGAATCCTTTTCATCAACCGATGACTTCTGCCTTCAGTTCACCGTCCGCCACGTCCACGCGGATCACGCTTCCCATATGCACTTCCCCGGACAGGATGGCCCGGGCGGCCAGGGTTTCCACGTGTTTCTGCAGGAACCGCTTTAAGGGCCGGGCGCCGTAGGCCGGATCGTAGCCGTGCTCCGTCACATAGTTTAAGGCTTCGTCCGTCAGCTCCACCGAAATCTGGCGGTCCGCCAGGCGGGCGTTCACTTCGTCAAGCATCAGTTTTACGATGTTGCCGATGTTGTCCCGGGTCAGCGGCTTGAACATGATGATCTCGTCCAGCCGGTTTAAGAACTCCGGCCGGAAGGATGCGCGCACCGCGTCCATGACGGCGTTTTCCGCGTCGCCGCGGATATTTCCGTTTTCATCGATGCCGTCGAGCAGATAGGGGCTTCCGATGTTGGACGTCAGGATCAGGATCGTATTCTTAAAATCCACTGTCCGCCCCTGGGAATCGGTGATCCGCCCGTCGTCCAATACCTGCAGCAGCACGTTGAACACGTCCGGATGCGCTTTTTCGACTTCGTCGAACAGCACCACCGAGTAGGGTTTTCTGCGCACGGCTTCGGTCAGCTGGCCGCCCTCGTCGTAGCCCACGTATCCGGGAGGCGCTCCGATCAGCCGGGACACGGAGTACTTCTCCATGTACTCGCTCATGTCGATGCGGACGATGTTGTTTTCGTCGTCAAACAGCGCCTGGGCCAGGGTTTTCGCCAGCTCCGTCTTGCCGACGCCGGTCGGTCCAAGGAACAGGAACGACCCGATGGGCCGGGACGGATCCTTGATGCCGGCCCGGGAGCGGATGATGGCTTCCGTCACCAGGGACACCGCTTCGTCCTGCCCCACCACGCGCTTGTGCAGCTCGTCATCCAGGTGCAGGATCTTGTTGCGCTCGGATTCGTTCAGCTTCGACACCGGAATGCCGGTCCAGCGGGACACGATGCGTGCGATCTCGTCCTCCGTCACCGCTTCGTGAACCATATTTGCATTCTGGTTTTTGACGGTCTCCTCCGCCTGCTCCAGCTGTTTCTGCAGCGCCGGGAGCTCGCCGTACTGCAGCTGCGCCGCCTTTTCCAGATCGTACTCCTGCTGGGCTTTGGCGATCTCCTTTTTCACATCCTCGATGCGCTCCCGCAGGCCGGAGATGCCGGACACCGCCTGCTTTTCGTTCTCCCACTGGGCCTTTTTCGCGGAAAACGTTTCCCGCAGTTCGGCCAGCTCCTGCTGCAGGGTTTCCAACCGCTCGGCGCTTAACGCGTCGGTTTCTTTCTTCAACGCCGTCTCTTCGATCTCCAGCTGCATCAGCCGGCGGTTCATCTCGTCGAGCTCTTCCGGCATGGAATCCAGCTCGGTCTTGATCGACGCGCAGGCCTCGTCCACCAGGTCGATGGCTTTGTCCGGCAGAAACCGGTCCGTGATGTAGCGGTGCGACAGCGTCGCGGCCGCCACCAGCGCGGCGTCCTGAATCTTCACGCCGTGGAACACTTCATAGCGCTCCTTTAAGCCGCGAAGGATCGAAATCGTCTCCTCCACCGTGGGCTCGTCCACCATCACCGGCTGGAACCGGCGCTCTAAGGCCTGATCCTTTTCGATGTATTCCCGGTACTCATCCAGCGTCGTCGCGCCGATGCAGTGCAGTTCGCCCCGGGCGAGCATGGGCTTTAACATGTTGCCGGCGTCCAAGGCGCCGTCGGTTTTGCCCGCGCCGACGATGGTATGCAGTTCGTCGATGAACAGCAGGATTTCACCCTCGGAGTTTTTGACATCGTCCAGCACGGCCTTCAGACGCTCCTCGAATTCGCCGCGGTATTTCGCGCCGGCGACCAAAGCGCCCATGTCCAGCGCGAAGATCTTCTTATCCTTCAGCGCTTCCGGCACGTCGCCCTTCGCGATCCGCTGGGCAAGTCCCTCGACCGCGGCCGTCTTGCCGACGCCGGGTTCACCGATCAGCACCGGATTGTTCTTCGTCTTCCGGGACAGGATACGGATGATGTTGCGGATTTCCTCGTCCCGGCCGATGACCGGGTCCGACTTCTGCTGACGCGCCCGCTCCACCATCTCCGTGCCGTATTTTTCCAGGCTGTCGTAGGTGGCTTCCGGGTTGTCCGTGGTCACCCGCTGGTTGCCGCGGATTTCGGAAAGCGCTTTTAAGAACGACTCCCGGCTGAACCCGTATTCCTGCATCAGACTCTTGGTGGCACGGTTCGGATACTTCAGCATCGAAAGAACCAGATGCTCGACCGAAACATAGCTGTCACCCATCGCTTTTGCTTCATCCTCCGCGTGGGTCAGCGCGTCATTCAGATAGCGCCCGATATAGCGCTGGCCGGCGCCGCTGACTTTTGTCACCGCCGCAAGCCGGTTCAGAATGCCCTGAAGAAAAGCCGATTTATCGATGTCCATCTTTTCGACCAGCCCGGGGAGCAGTCCGCCCTCCTGCTGCATCAGAGACATCCACAGATGCTCCTGTTCGATTTCCTGATTGCCGTAATCACTGGCCAGTTTTTCGCAGTCCTGAACTGCTTCGATTGATTTCTGTGTGAATTTCTGGATATTCATACACACCTCCTTTGCCGGGTTTTTTGTTTTTAAAAACGACCCGTCCGGAAGGGGACGGGCCGCTGCTCGGCTTCTATGAGTATGTTATATCACATTTATTAGCACTCGTCAAGACGGAGTGCTAACAATTTCATGCAAAGGTGTTTCCGGTCGCGTATCCCGGGCTCAAATGAGTTAAAAGGGATTGTCCCTATTGACTCATAACCGGATCAGTTCGCCGGTTTCGGTGTTTCTGGCATATTTGCTGATCTGCTCCCACACCAGTTCCGCGTAATAATCGGTCGGCCAGTGCACCATCTTCTCGCAGGCCACGGTGCGGAAGAGGCATTCGCCGTCGGGGGTGACGGAATCGCCGATGAAGTACTTGCGGCCGCGCCATTCGCGGACTTCGGTCCGCTCATAATGTGCGCCGATGGATGCGGTCACCGGATCGTCACAGGCTTCGCCTTCCTTCGTAAACACCGCCGGCGCGCAGCCGTTGACGCGGCGCCAGTTGTTGAAGGCTTTCTGTTTGTCATCCGAAAACAGCCGGATCACGCCGTCGCGGACGTCCGCGCCCACCGGATCCTTCCACAGGGGAAGCAGGCGCAGCATTTCATTTTCGCCCATAAACAGAAGCGCCGGCATGTGCAGCTTCTCTGCCCTGGCGAGCATTTCCTCTGTCAGATCATATTCTTCGTACCACTGGCCGTCCAGATCGTGGGCCCGGGCATATCCGGCAAAGAGCATGCCGCCCATGCCGACGCCGGCGAAGATCTCCGGATGCGCCAGGGAATTGCGGCTCGACATGAATCCGCCGAAGCTGTAGCCGATGCTGTAGACCCGGGACAGATCCACCGGGAAGTTCTCTTTGGCATATTCGTACAGCGCGTACACGCTGTCCCAGTTCTCGTTTTCCGGGGCAATCACCACGCACTCTTCGCGGGCGGCCACCTGCATCACCCCGTAGCTTTCCGCCAGCTGGATCGGATTGTGCGCGCCGTGCAGACAGAAAATCAGGGGAAAGCGGCGGTTGGGATCCGTTTCGGCGGCCAGCGGGATAAAGGATGACCACTTGTCCAGGCCCTCCCCGTGCACTTCCTTTCGCAGTCCTTTTTCATAATGTGCCCAGAAATCACGGCTTGCGTCGGAATCCTCCGGCATGGCCATCACGCCCATGCGCTGCATGATCACCTGTCCGTCTTCACTTGCGGCAATCGCTTCTGCGTCCGCCGCTTCATCGCCCATCGAAGCCAGCAGGCCGGCGATACCGAAGCCCTCGTCGCGGTGTTCGATGTCTTCCGCGCTTAACCCGATTTTCATCTCTTTTTCGTCGTTCATGGTATTGGCATCTCCTTTCCGGGTGTACGCCGCGCTGTTTCCGGCGTTTTCTTTACCATACCACGGTTGGTCCGCATGCTTTGTCCGAATCCTGCGGCCATTCTCGTTATTCTGCGTTCATTCCAGGATTACACATTAAGCCGCACCGGGCCCACAATACCTTCCGGGCGATCCGTCTTCGGCATGCCCATGAAGTCTGAAATATCCGGCTGATGGAACCGCTGTTTCACTTTCCGCGCCGGCGTCGAAGCGACTTCGATCCGCAGCCGGTTTTCACCGGCGCGCACGGCCTTCGACAGGTCAAACCGCCACGGCGGGCAGATTTCCTCCCCGCAGAGCACATCGTTGCACCAGACCTTGACGCACCCGGATACGTACGGCAGTTCAAGCGCCGCGCTCATCGGCCGCCCGCCGTCTTCGTCCATCGAAAAGACCGTTTCATAGCGGAAGAAATCCAGCATCTCCGGGTGCAGAACCGCAAGATCTTCGCAGCGCTCCAGGCGCACCGGCGCACTAAATGCCGGGTAGGCCGGCGCTTCGCAGGATGAGACCGAAAAGCCGGTCAGCTCCACGGTCCTGGCGGTTTCGGTCATCGCGGAAGCCTGCGCAGCGCGGGTATCATACGAACGGCCGGCCGCGTGGTCGAAAAACAGCACCAGCGGACGGTATCCTTCAATGCAGACCGAAATGCGGCTGACGGAGCCCTCCACGTTCTGATCCGCTTCGGATACCGTATTGTGGAAGGCGTCATAGACCCATGCCTTCCCGGTCTGCGGCAGGGTGACCGTGCCCCGGTAGGGAACCCCCGCGTCGTTGTTTACGAACATGTAAAGATCCCCGTCTGCCTGGCGGTAATGAAGCATCTTCACCGCCGGCGATGCCGGTGAAAGGACCGCTTCCCCGATGCCGCAGTCCCGCAGCGCGCGGATCAGATCCTCTTCTCCTGTCAGCGTTCCGGCCGGTTCCAGGCATTTGCCGTCCGCAGACCACGCGTGCGGCCGGTGACCGAGGAAGAATACCGGAAATCCGGCTTTTTCGGCCGCTTCTGCAAACTGCACCAGTGTCTCGGAGGTCTCGTCTGCCGCCGGAACGATCAGCGCCTGATAGCTCATATTTCCGATGCGAAGCGCGCCGTCCGCAAACGTCCCGTCCTCCGCAAGGATGTCCGCCGGAAGGATGTCATAATCAATCTGATGCTGTCCCAAGATCCGCGCCGGCGTATCGCAGAGCATATGATGTGTCACGTCCGTCAGATCGCCCGGCCACTCGTTCTCCGCGTGATACAGCACCGCGGCTTCCGGCGCCGCCGTCCCGCCGTCCAGCAGATGACACATCCGCTGCATATAGCCCATCAGCAGTCCGAAGCCTTCAAACTGCGCGTTTTCTCCATGCGCATAAAAATGCGGCGGGCAGTCCGGATCCGGGAACGGCGCCGGCGAAAACGCGTGCGGCACATACCGGTTCACGCCGCCGACGAGGAAGTTGTCGGCGATATACTTCATCTGATCCAGGCCGAATTCCCAGCTGGTCGCGCCAAAGATCTCGCACATGGCCCGCCCCTGTTTTTTCGGATCGACGTGCGCAAAGGAGGATGCGAGTTTCGGGAGCACGTGATAGTAGAAATCACCGCTCCGGCCGCCCTTCGGGTTCAGATAGCTGTAAGGCCGCATGGAGCCGGAAAAGACGACGTCCACGCCGCCCATATGGTTGCCGTGCATCGCGCGGAAATAGTGGCCCAGACCGCCGCCGAAGTTATAGGAAAGGTCGCCGTCCTCCCAGATGTGACCGATGTATTCCACGCCGTGCGCCTCGCACCAGGCGCCAAGCTGTCCGGCAAAGCTGTCCTCGATCCGGCGGGTGCAGGCATCCATGTACGCCTGCCGCACCCGCGTTGTTTTTTCTTCCGTTCCTTCCTGCCACAGCAGGGCAAGTTCATGCTTCCATCCGCTGCCCAGGCGTTCCTCCATCATCCCCGGCAGCTTCTTTTCCCAGGGATTTGTTACAGGCTTTTCCGTGCCCAGCTTCCCGGGCTGGTACATGCCGGCCACGTTGCCGACCATCGGCTCGTCCGAGAAGAAGCCGCGGATCGTCTTGCCGAAATCCTCGGCATAGCGGGCATAGTGCGGCTCGTACACCGCGTCGATCAGCACGCGGACGCTGTCGTCATCCAGGATATTCATATAGTCCGGGCGCCCGTCTCCGTTGTGCGTCGTAAACACGGCGCAGATCCGCCAGGTGCCGGCCGGCACGTCCCAGGTCAGAACGCCGTCTGTCACATGATCCGTCACATCCACCGGGTCGGTCAGCCGTCCATCCGCTCCGACCCGCCAGGCCGAAACGGAAAGCAGCCGCTCGTCGTTTTCAAAATGCTGTTTTTCAATGGCCGTCAGCCCTGTCAGTGTGCCCGGCGCCTGCGGATTCGGCGCGGATGCGCGCGCCATCGCCGCAGCGACGTCAAACCGGTTGGCCGGCACCGGGCCGAAGGCGTCCGCGAACACCTGGCAGACGTACCAGGGCCGCAGCGAAACGTCCGCCTTCGCGATCGCCCCGTTGCAGTGGCCGGTCGGAAAATGATCGTCATCCAGAATCCAGACATGCATGCCGCGCGTACGCGCTTCGTCTAAGATGACGTCCATGTCCTCCCACCACTTCGGACCGCAGAAATCCGGATGCGGCCGGCATTCCACGCAGACCGAGCGGATGCCGCTGCGGTAAATGGCATCCATATATTCCCGAAGCGTCGCTTCGTCTTCCCCATGCTGCCAGAAAAACGGAAAAATGTAATCCCCTTCCATTCCGCTAAGCAACTCCTGGATTCGTCTCATCCCCCCATTCTCCTCTCTAAAATGCATGAAAACGGTGTCAGTTCAATTATAAAAGTCCGCTCTGCAAAAGAAAAGCAGGGATGCGGCTGCATCCCTGCTTCTGAAATCCGTGATTCGGATGTTTTTATTGCCTGTTTCTTGCAGATTACTTACCGAGAATCTCGTTGAGCATTTCCGGATACAGATCCGCCTGCATGGTATCCAGCGTATCCAGATACTCCTGCCAGGCAGCATCATCGGTGATGTCTTTACGGCCGGTGATGAAGTCCGGAACAACCTGCTGCAGATAGGTGGAAAGCGTGGAGTTTAAGGTGGACCACTCGGTGGACTGATCCGGGGTCATCTGATTGACCACCGGCGCGCCGTAGAGGTTGCCTTCGGCCGGATACAGCATCTGCTGATCCAGGCTGCGCTGCTTCACGGGGCTGTTGCCGTAATCTACGTTCAGGAACGGCGAGATGCCGGTCACACGGATCAGGCCCAGGCACTCGGAAAGGCCGTCGACCTTCTTGATATCGGGATCGATATGATAGATCGTGGTGCCGTTTTCTTCCGTGGTGGTGTAGGCGCCGTTCGTCATGCCGTACTCGGTGTAGAACGGATCCTGCAGCTCCTCATAGAGCTCCTTGGAGAAGCCCCAGCGGCGAAGCATGCCGCCCTCCTGGCCAAACAGGTAGTCCAGGGAGGTGCAGATCGCCGGAAGGTCTTCCTCGTTGATCTTGTCGGTCAGGACAACGCCCGTGCCGGCCAGAGCCGTCGCGTAGTAGCAGCGGGGCTCGATGTTCTGGACGGAAGCATCGCCGTATTTGTCATTCATCGGCTCGGCAGCGCCAAAGATGCAGCAGTCTGCCAGAAGCGGATCGTCGCTGTTGGATCCTAAGCCGTTGCCAAGCTGTGCCTGCAGGCCGTACCACATACCGACCTTGCCGGCGTAAACATGAGAGGAATCCACGTTGAACCACATGACATCCGCGGAATTCTCTTCAAAGTTCTGGTTCATCCAGCCCTGCTCATACCAGTAATGCATGCACTCGATAAAAGCGCGTGCGCCATCCTCTTTATAACCATTGTGAACAGCGCCGTCTTCACCGATGTAGTAGCCGAACATGCCGCCGAAACCGCTGTTGATTTCGCCCATGCTTTCCCAGCCGGTGTAATAGTTCTGGAACGCATAGCCGTCTTCAATTCCCAGCTCTTCAAGAGCGGTTGCGAAAACATCAAACATCCACTCCCAGTCGCTGATGGTGATCGGGTCGGTGTTTCCGCTCGGGAACACGACATCGTCTTCCCAGTCAGTCTTGGAATCGTCCGTCCAGCCGCCGGTGAAGGCTTCGCCGGTTTCCGGATTCTTGCCGTATTCAACCAGCCAGTCGCGGCGATAGTTCCAGCCGCCCCACGGGGGTTCCTGGGAATCCGCCAGCGTATACAGCTGGATGTACTTGCCGCCATTGGTCAGCTGGCCCTTGAATTCCGGATGCGCATCCTGGAAGGACAGGTAATTGGGCATGTACTTCTCAACATACTCGGTGATGTCCAGTGCGATGCCTTCGTCATACAGCGCGGCTGCCGTGGTGGAAGCCATGCTGATGTTCATGATTTCCGGATACTCACCGGTGGCGATCATGGTATTTAAGTTGTCGGAAATGGAATCCGCCGGGGCTTCCGTGTAATCATAGACAACCTTCGTGGGCGTGCCGTCCACATCCCATACCATATTGTTATGATACTGAACCGCAGGCAGATCCGCATACACTTCCGCGAACTGGGTATCGACGCCGCTGCCGATGTAATAGGTCACGTTGACCGTCTTCACATCTTCGCCGCCGGCGTTATCGGTTTCCGCACCGCCGGATGTGCTGCCGCTGCTTTCATTGCCGGATCCGCCGGACGTGCTGCCGCCGGATGTGCTGCCGCCGGATGTTCCGCCGCAGCCCGCCAGTACCAGGGACGCCGCCGTTGCCATGGCAAGAAGCAGTGCTCCCCAACGTTTCGTGTTTTTCATTTTTAATGCCCTCCTTTGTCTGGAACTGCCTTTCGGCAGCTGACTGTAATACGGCCATACCCCTTCGAATACCAGATTCATTACGGCCGTGAACAGTCTTATTTTACCTGACTCTGCGGCATATTTCTCTCCAAAAAAGCAGGCTGGCATTTGTGCAAAATGCCAGCCAAATTATCATTTATTGTCCGGGTAATTCGGCAATCCGCCGATATTCCCCCGTCCTCTGCCCTCGCCGCCGCAGAAAACGGCACCCGGTGCGCTTATTTCGCCGCGATTTCCGCCGCCGCCTCCGGCAGCCCTTCCGCGGAAAAGATCACCCGGATCGTCCCGGCCTCTTCCGTGGTGCGCACGGCCGCCATCACCTGCCCCTCAAAGGTCTCCCAGGTATCGGCGTCATAGCTTTCTACCGGCTGCGGATCGGCACTGCCGAAGGCGGCCAGTTCGCCGCATCCCTCCACACGGACGGTCACGGATTTCTTCGCAAACCGGTTCGGACGGCCTTCGGCATCCGCCAGGGAAGCCGTGACAAAGGCGATATCCTCTCCATTGGCGCGGACGGTTTCACGCTCTGTTTTCAATACGAGCTTTGCCGCGTCGCCGGCGGTTTCCACGGTCATGCGCGACGTTTCGTTTCCATCGGCATCGTACCCGACCGCGACCAGCTCACCCGGCTGATAGACGGTGTCAAACGACGCAATGAATCCGTTGTCCCGTCCGGCCGGCCGGCGTCCGGCCGATACGCCGTTGACCAACAGTTCCACTTCCGGATCCGCGGAGAAGATCTCCACCTCCACCGGCGTGCCTTCATACCCCGGCCAGGTCCAGGATTCGATCTGATCCTTGTACATCCATGCCGTCCCGGAGGATTTCTGTCCGTGATGATCCGGCCGTCCGACCGCGATATACGGCTTCCTGCGCAGTCCGTAGACCACCTCGCGCAGGTAGCTGATGGGACGGCGGTATCCGAGGATGTTGATGTCGCCGATGTATGCCAAGCGGTCCGGGAAGTGGCTTGAGAAATTCACCGTTCCGTCATAATAGAAAATGCCGCAGCCGGCTTCGCCGAGATAGTCATATCCGGTCCAGGTAAAATCGCCGGTCACATGCGGGTTGTCTTCCACGATCCGCCACAGGTTCACGATATCGGCCGGATAGGTCTCCGTCGCGACGATGGCCTTGTTCGGATGCAGTTCCTTCTCGAGCACGTGACGGCCGGTCAGATAGTTGAAGCCGGGCACGTCCGCCGCCTGGGCCGCTTCCTCGAGGGCCTCGGTCATCAGCGGGTGCGACGCGAACGCCGCGCTGTTCATCAGACCCATCACCTGGTTCATCGCGCCGACGCCGCCGTCCTGCGCGCCCTCTTCCTTCGCCGCATCGTCCGCCGGCGCGTTCTGCTGCTGCATCATCGCCACCGGGTCGATGCCCATTTCGGCTAAGAGGCTGCCCATGATCGTCTGCATCGTTCCGCGCAGCGACACCGCGATCAGGCCGTTCACACCCGTCGTCGTATAGCGCGTGGGATCCAGTTCTTTAAACTTCCGGCAGATCTTCCGGTTGACGGCGCCGCCATTGTCACGGCCGAGGTCTAAGATCTCGTTTCCGGAGGAATACAGGATAACGGACGGATGGTTCCAGTCCTTGGTGACCATCTTTTCGACTTCGCTTTCCCATGTCGCGTCGAAGTGGATGGCGTAGTCGTTCAGGTTTTTCTGTTCGTTCCACATGTCCGAAAGCTCGTCCATAACCAGGATGCCGTACTTGTCGCAGGCATCCATCATTTCACGGCTGACCGGATTGTGGGCGGCGCGGATGGCGTTGAAGCCGGCGTCCTTCATCTCGCGGGCGCGCTTGTCTTCCGCCGCGGCCCAGGTCGCCGCGCCTAAGATGCCGTTATCGTGATGAATACAGGTACCGCGCATCTTGGTCTCTTTGCCGTTGATGCGCAGCCCGTGTTCCCCGTCAAAGGTGACGACGCGGAAGCCCGTGCGGACGGTCTGGGTTTCCAGCACCGTTTCACCGTCACACAGCTGAACCGTCACATCATACAGGTTCGGGCTGTCACAGTCCCAGAGCTTCGGCTTCGGGATGGAAAAAGCGGAAAATGCCGCGTCCTCGTCGCCGGGCCAGACCGAAAGGCGCACTTTGTCGGACGCGACGGTCTCTCCCCCATACGCGACGGTCACCGTGGCAAACACGGTTTTCTTTGTACGGGAAATATTGCGGATGCGCACGGCGACGTCCACCAGCGCCTCTTCTTCCGACGCGGTGCGCGTGGTCACGCGGACACCGTCCGGCAGAATATACACCGGGCCGCCCACCAGAAGGTCCACCCCGCGGTACAGGCCGCTGCCGCTGTACCAGCGGCTGTTCGGCGCCGGGTTCTTCGCGATCACCTTCACCGTGTTCGTTTCGCCGAAACGCAGGAATCTGCCGATGGAAACAAGCGTCTCGCCGTACCCGTGGATGGACGAGGCCGCATACAGATCATTGACAAAGATCTCGCCCATCTGATAGATGCCGCCGAAGCGCAGCATGACGTCGCAGGCTTCCCATTCCGCAGGCACGTCGAAGGTCTTCGTATAGGTGTATTCGCCGCCGGGATAAAACCCCGTCTGCGAGCCGCTTGGGCAGTCCGCCGCCGGCGTTTCATGGATCATCGCGTCGTGCGGAAGCGTGATCGTCTTCGCCTCTTCCGCGGCCGCACCCCCCGGCGAAAACAGCGCCATCAAAGATCCGCCGCCGGCGGCCAGTTTCCACCCCTTGTTAAAGCCCGTCTGTCTCATCGTATTCCCCTCTCTTTTCATGCTGTTTATATGTCACAAAAAAAACGGATACCGGATGGTCTTTCCGATATCCATTTTATCCGAGTTTTCTCAAAACGGCTACAAAAGTTTCAGTACGATTTCACCTGGATCCACAGGTCGTTGTACAGACGGTCCATCTCGTCTCCTAAGTACTGGAACGTCTCGTTTCCCAGGTAATCCTGCATGTCCGGGAATCCGTACGGCGATTCGAGATAATCGGGATCCTCTTCCAGCTCCTCCACCGCGGTATTCGGGGTGTGATAGGTCAGGTACTCATAGTTCAGCAGCGCGATGTCCGGCCGGCACATGAAATCAATGAACGCGTGGGCGTTGTCCATGTGGGGCGCATCCTTCGTAATCACCCAGCTGTCGATCCAGATGTTGGTGCCTTCCTTTGGAACGACGTATTCCAGGTTTTCATCCTCCAGATGAATGATCAGCGCGTCGCCGGAAAAGATGACGCCCAGCTTCGCCTCGCCGGAAACCATCTTGTCCCGGATCTCGTCGACACCGTAGGCCTGCACCAGTTCCTTCTGCGCACAAAGCATGTCGCGCGCTTCCTCCAGTTCTTCGGGATCGGTCGTGTTGAAGGAATATCCCAGGCGCATCAGTGCGATGGAAAACGCGTCGCGGACGGAATCGAGCATCAGGATGTCGTCCCGGTACTGCTCGTCCCAGAGCGCGTCCCAGCTGTCGATTTCCTCATCCACCATGGAAGTGTTGTAGAGAATACCGAGGGTTCCCCAGGCATAGGGCACGGAGTAGACGTTGCCCGGATCGAAGTATTCGGACTGGGCATAGTACTCTTCGCCGATATACTCCTTCGCGTTGGGCAGCTTTTCAAAATCCAGCGGCGCCAACAGATCGTTTTCGATCATCTTCTGGATCATGTAATCCGACGGGCAGATCACGTCGTAAACCGTACCGCCGGCCGCGACCTTCGGATACATGGCTTCGTTGGTTTCAAACTCGTCCACGATCGCCGTGATCCCGGTCTCTTCTTCAAAAATATCCAGCACGTCCGGATCGAAATAGTCGCCCCAGTTGTAGACATAGACGACGTTCTCGTCCTCTTCTTCGGCCCCGCAGCCGGAAACGATCGTCCCGACGGCAAGCAGGATCGCCAGAAAGCCGGCGGACAGCGACCGCATCTTTTGCGCCGGACGATGCAGTTGATTCTTATACACAGATTTCATGTACGCATCCCCCTGTCAGCGGATCAGATTCACGGCATCCTGCTTCACCCCGCGGCGCGCCAGGGCGCGGCGGTTTAAATGCAGCAGCAGAAGCAGCAGAAGCAGACCGCCCGTCATCAGCGTCGTCAGCGCGTACATCTCCGGGTGGATACCCAGCTTCAGTTCCGCGTAAATCGCGGTCGGCAGCGTATCGACGCCCACACCCTTCGTAAAGTGCGTGATGATAAAATCGTCCGCGGACATCGTAAAGGCCATCAGAAAACCGCTGACGATGCCGGGCATGATCTCGGGCAGAACCACGTAAAAGAACGCCTGCACCGGCTTTGCGCCCAGATCCAGGGCAGATTCAAACAGCGCCATATCCATCCCAAGAAGCATCGGCAGGATGTTCAGCAGCGCGTAGGGCACGCAGAAAATCGTGTGCGCCAGAAGCACGGAACCATAGCCGAAACGGATGCCCATGCCCAGAAACAGCAGCATCAGAGAAATACCGGTGACGATATCCGCGTTCAGCATGGAGACGTTCGACAGCCCCGTCACGGTCAGCCGCATACGGCGGCTGATATTGACCGCCGCCACCGCGGTGACAATGGCGATCAGCGTCGCGAACAGGGCGGCCAGGAAGCCGATCGACATCGTGTTCCAGAAGGCTTCCAGAATATCCTCGCGCTCAAACAGCGACACGTACCAGTCAAGGGTAAAATGCGTCCAGTGTCCGCGGAACTTGCTTTCGTTAAACGACATCGCAATCAGCACGGCAATCGGCGCGTACAGGAAGAACAGGATCAGCAGCAGGTACAGGTTCTTGACAATCCGTTTCATTCGCTCCTCCTTTCCGCTGCCGCGGACAGCAGCATGTTCAGGAGGATAAAGACCATCAGGATCACGGACAGGCCGCTGCCTAAGTGCCAGTTGTAGCCCACGGTAAACTGCTGGTCGATGATGTTTCCGATCAGCAGGATTTTCCCGCCGCCTAAGAGCGCGCTGATCGTAAAGGTCGTCAGCGCCGGAATGAATACCATCGTAATGCCGCTTAAAATGCCGGGCACCGACAGCGGAAGCGTCACGTGCCAGAACGCGCGCGGTCCGGACGCGCCCAGATCGCTGGCCGCCTCGGGAAGTGCGGGGTCCATGGACGAAAGCACGTTGTAGAGCGGAAGGATCATGTAAGGCAGGAAGTTGTACACCATGCCGCAGACAATGGCAAAGGGCGTGTTGATCAGATGCAGATCCGCCGCGCCGAAAAGCCGCAGAAACTGGTTGATCAGACCGTTGCGCTCCAGAATCGTCTGCCAGGCCATCGCCGACAGCAGCGTGTTCATCCACAGCGGAAGCACATACAGCAGAACCAGCTCGCCGCCGTGCTTTAAGCGCTTTTCCGCCAGAATCAGGCAGAGCGGATAGGCCAGCAGCAGGCAGACCGCGGTTGCGATCAGCGCCAGAAGGACAGACAGTCCCAGCGCCTTAAGATACTCCCACCGCGCGATGACGGTGATGTTTTCCAGGGTAAAGCTGCCGGCATCCGTCGTCAGGCCGTACCAGATGACGAGCCCCAGCGGCAGCAGGACGAACAGCACGCTCCAGACCGCGAACGGCGACAGGAAGAGCGTGCGCATACGCTTTGTTTTAATCAATTTCTTCCAGCGCCTCCTCGTCCTCGGATTCCGGTTTGTGCATGATCTGAATATTGAACGGATCGACGGTCAGTCGCACCTTCGTGCCGACCGGCGTCGGCTTCGTGGAATTCACCTGCCACTCGAAATCGCCGGTCATGACGCTCATCTCGTAAAATACGCCCTTGAACACCACGTCGGTGACGACGCCGTTTAAGGCATTCGGATTGTCCGGCTCGGCGTCGGAAATCACCATGTCCTCCGGCCGGATCTGCACGTCGACCGGCACGTTGGTGCCGAAGCCCTCGTCCACGCAGTCAAACCGCTTTCCGAAGATCTCGACGAGACGGTCCTTGATCATCGTGCCGGCAATGATGTTGCTGTCGCCCACGAAGGCCGCGACGAACGCGTTTTCCGGTTCGTTGTAGATCTCTTCCGGCGTTCCCATCTGCTGGATGTAGCCCATGTTCATCACGACGACCGTGTCGGACATGGTCAGGGCCTCTTCCTGATCGTGCGTAACATAGATGAACGTAATGCCCAGTTCCTTCTTCAGCCGGATCAGTTCATACTGCATCTCCTGGCGAAGCTTCAGGTCAAGGGCGCCGAGCGGCTCGTCCAGCAGCAGCAGTTTCGGCTCGTTCACGATGGCGCGCGCGATGGCGATCCGCTGCTGCTGACCGCCGGAAAGCGCACTGACGGCGCGGTGCTCGTAGCCGTCCAGGTTCACGAGCTTTAACGCGTAGCGCACCTTATCGTCGATATAGGCCTTGCTCTTCTTGCTCATGCGCAGGCCAAAGGCGATATTCGCCGCCACGTCCATGTGCGGAAACAGCGCGTATTTCTGAAAAACCGTGTTCAGCTGCCGCTTGTAGGGCGCCAGCGACGTGATATCGCGGTCCTCAAAAAAGACGCGTCCCGTATCCGGCGTAACAAAACCGCCGATGATACGCAGCGTCGTCGTCTTTCCGCAGCCGCTCGGGCCGAGTAAAGTTACAAATTCGTTGCGGTGGATCGACAAATCCAGCTCATCCAGAACAAGCTGGCCGTCAAAAGATTTGCTGATTTGCTCGAGACGAATCAATTCTCCAGACATCATACACCCCCTTCGATCAATATACAGGGCCAACGCCCCCCGATGTCAGTGCATACACCCAAAAGAACCATCCGTTTCGCCGTAGATTCGTGCCAGGGCCGGAGAAAAGCGTCTGCCGGACGCAAACCAACGCGGTTTGTCCGGGCGTGGAACAAATGGAAGTACCGGTGCCGTAAAATCGTGCGAATTGTTTGGATCATAAAAAGAGCTGTGCCTTCGCTGATTCACCGCGAAAGGCACAGCGGTCAGATTATATCACAGGTTCCGAAATGCATCAAGCGTTTCTAAACCTATAGTTATTTCTATTGCCAGGGAGCGCAGACTCGAAAAACGCTGCGCGTTTCTAAATCTATACTCTATTCCCCTTCCGGAAACGCTTCGTCGAGCACGCCGCGCAGCACCTTCGCGGAGGCCTGCAGACGCGCTTCCTCGTTGGCGCTTAAGGGAAGCGGCACTTCGCAGCCGACGCCGTCCGCGCCGACGATCGCGGGCATCGAGAGTGCGACGTTTTCAATGCCGTGGGCGCCGCGCTGGATAAAGGACACCGGCAGGATGGATTTTTCATCGCGCACGATGGCTTCGCAGATCCGGCGGACCGCCATGGCGACGCCGTAATAGGTCGCATGCTTCTTTTCGATGATCTCGTAGGCGCTGTTCTTGACGTTTTCGGCGATCTGCTCCATGGATTCATCGTGGCGGAAATGGCCGCGCATCTCGCAGAACTCGCTCAGCGGGACACCGGAGACCGTCGCGCTCTTCCAGGCCGCGATTTCGCTGTCGCCGTGCTCGCCGATGATAAACGCGTGCACGCCGCGGCTGTCCACGTCAAGATGCTCGCCGAGCAGGTATTTCAGGCGCGCGGTATCCAGAACGGTTCCGCTGCCGAACACCCGGTTTTCCGGCATGCCGGACAGCTTTGCGGCCACGTAGGTCAGCACGTCCACCGGATTTGCCACGATCAGCAGAATACCGCCGCAGTCCCTGCTTTTCAGCTCCGGCATGATGGATTTAAAGATGCCGACGTTCTTCTTCACCAGATCCAGGCGCGTTTCGCCGGGCTTCTGTCCGGCGCCGGCGGTCACGATGATGATGGCCGCGTCCGCCACGTCGTCATAGGTGCCGGCATAGATGTCCATCGGTTTCGCGAACGGCAGGCCGTGGCCGATGTCCAGTGCCTCGCCCTCGGCTTTGGCCGGATCGGCGTCCACCAGCACCATCTCCGAAAACAGCCCGCTCTGCATCAGGGCAAACGCCGACGCGCTTCCGACAAAACCACAGCCGACGATGGCCACTTTGCGATGATTCACTTTGCTCATAACGATTCCCCCGCATCTTTCTGAAACTGATATCTTCTATAACCCGTTTTCTGCACGCGGCAAAGCCGCTTCGCTTGTATTGTAGCACAAACGAAGCGGCCGGAAAACGAATGATTTTCAGAAAGTACGCTAGCCCTGTGCAGCGGCGAATCCGCGGTCCAGATCCGCAAGAATGTCGTCGATGTGTTCCGTGCCGACGGACAGGCGGATTGTATTCTGACGGATGCCCTGATCCTGCAGTTCCTCCTCAGACAGCTGGGAATGGGTCGTGGAGGCCGGATGGATGACCAGGCTCTTCACGTCGGCGACGTTCGCGAGCAGGGAGAAAATCTGCAGGGCGTCGATAAACGCCCAGGCTTCCTTCTGCCCGCCTTTGATTTCAAATGTGAAGATGGACGCGCCGCCGTTCGGGAAATAGCGCTCATACAGGGCATGATCCGGATGATCCGGCAGCGACGGATGATTGACCTTCTCCACCTGCGGATGGCGGCTTAGGTACTCCACGACCTTTTTCGTGTTTTCCGCATGCCGCTCAAGGCGCAGCGACAGCGTCTCGACGCCCTGCAGCAGCAGAAACGCGTTGAACGGAGAGATGCAGGAGCCCGTATCACGCAGCAGAATGGCACGGATATAGGTAACAAAGGCCGCCGGGCCGACCGCGTCGAAGAAGGACACGCCGTGGTAGCTCGGGTTCGGTTCGGCGATGTTCGGATACTTTCCGCCCGCCTTCCAGTCGAAGGTGCCGGCTTCCACAATGATGCCGCCGAGGGAGGTGCCGTGACCGCCGATGAATTTGGTGGCGGAATGTACGACGATGTCGGCGCCGTGCTCGATCGGCCGGATCAGGTACGGTGTGCCGAAGGTGTTGTCGATCACGAGCGGAAGGCCGTGCCGATGCGCAATTTCAGCAATCGCGTCGATGTCCGGGATATCGCTGTTCGGGTTGCCGAGCGTTTCGAGATAGACCGCGCGGGTGCGGTCGGTGATCGCGTCCTCCACTTCCCGCAGATTGTGCGCGTCCACAAATGTCGTATCAATCCCGTACTGGGGAAGGGTGTGCGCAAGCAGGTTAAAGCTTCCGCCGTAAATCGTCTTCTGGGCGACGACATGTCCGCCGTTTGCCGCAAGCGCCTGAATCGTATAGGTGATGGCCGCCGCGCCCGACGCCACGGCCAGCGCCGCGCTGCCGCCCTCCAGCGCCGCCAGCCGCTTTTCCAGAACCTCCTGGGTACTGTTGGTCAGACGGCCGTAAATATTGCCGGCATCCACCAGACCGAAGCGGTCCGCGGCGTGACGGCTGTTGTGGAAGACATAGGACGTCGTCTGGTAAATCGGCACGGCGCGGGAATCCGTCGCGGGATCGGCCTGTTCCTGGCCCACATGCAGCTGCAGTGTCTCAAATCTGTACTCGCTCATCTTCTTTTCCTCTTTCCTTTTAAAACCATGACGCCGTCACACGGCCGTTGCAGCGAAGAAACCAAAGATCCCTGTCGAAGCCTTTGAATTTCAACTGTTTCACTCATTATACGCATATTTCCTATTATGTCAATAGGTTTTACAGGTATTTTATTTCAGTTCGCCAAAGCAACCATTTTCTCTTTCTGGAACGGTGAAAATCATCTATAATATAAGTTTAGAAACGCACCGCGAAGCTGTACCTGCAGAAAGGATCCCTCCTATGTTCCATCTGAAACGAAAAGCCTCGGCCCGCGCGGCAATGCAAATCGCCGTCAGCGCCGTTCTGATTCTGGCCGTCGCCTTCGCCTGCCGTTTCCTGTTTTTCCGCTCCTTCACGGTGATGGCTGTGTTAAGCGACAGTGAACGGGATTATGTCCAAACGCATCCGGACCGGGTCAGCGTCCGGCTGTCGGATTCACAGGTCGCCGAAGCCGGACCGTTCCGGCTTTCCGGGAACACCCTGCGGATTCCGGTTTACGCGAAGCAGCCCGGCTCCCTTGACATCGACGTGACCGACGCCGACGGAAACGGTTTTTACATCGGCTCTCTGCACGTCACCCGGTTTCTGACCGTCCATGACCACAGCACCGGAAATTTCACCGGGGACAGCATCGTTCTGGCTGCGTTTACGCTGTTTCTGTTTTCGGTAGCCGCCATCATGTTCTGGCACTTCCGCCGGGCAGAAGGACCGGCTTTCTATTCCTACTCCACCATATACTTTGCGGGCTTTTCCATTTTTGCCCTGGTCAGTGCCATCCATATGCTCATCGTTTCGCTGCAGCACATTCTGCTGCCGGACACGCATTTCATGTATTCGGTGTTTTCTGCCATGACCAACGCCAGCGGGATTTTCATCCTTTGTACCAGCCCGCTTCTGCTGGCCTTTTCCATCGCCATGGCCGTTAGCAACGTCGCTCTGCTGCGCCACGAGCGGCCCCGGCTTGCGAATCTCCTCGGCATCCTGATCGCGGTCCTGCTCGTGGGCGGCGCCGCGTTCCTCATCATTTACACCGGCCGCAATTTCAGCGGGTCCGAAATGGAATACCGCATCCGCAGAACCGTTGACAGCGTACTGGAAACCTTCTACGTCTACTTTGAGTGCATGCTTGCGGGTTCCGTCATCTGCGGCCTGAAAGCCGCGAAGCACCGCCCGGCCTTCCATCAGGATTACATCCTGATTCTGGGCTGCCGGTTTTTCCCGGACGGCACGCTCACCCCGCTCCTGAAAGGGCGCGCAGATGCCGCGCTCGCGTTCTGGAAGGCACAGAAAGAAGCCACCGGAAAGGAAGCGGTCTTCGTTCCTTCCGGCGGCCAGGGTCCGGACGAAAGCATGCCGGAAGCCGAAGCCATGCGGCAGTATCTGCTTTCACAGGGTGTTCCGGACCATCTGATCCTTCCGGAGGACCAGTCCAAAAACACCTATCAGAATATGGCATTTTCCAAAAAGCTCATCGAGGAGCGCGGCGCCGGAAGCAGCGCTGCCTTTTCCACGACCAACTACCATGTGTTCCGCAGCGGCGTCTGGTCCCGGCTCGCCGGCCTGAACGCCGAAGGCATCGGTGCCGGAACGAAATGGTGGTTCTGGCCGAACGCCTTCATGCGCGAAGTGGTCGGGCTGCTTCAGAACCGCATCAAACAGGAGGTCGTCCTGCTGATCCTGGTCATTTCCTATTTTGCGGCGCTTTCCATGCTGCTTCCGTAGCGGCGAAACCGCTTCCGCGCACTTAAAAAATCTCCGGAAACACTCGTTTCCGGAGATTTTGCTTTTTATCTGTTCTTTCGATATTCCGAAACCTCTGCCGAAAGCAGATACCTGTCACGGATCTTTTTTGGAGCAATCGTTTCCAGCAGTTTTTCCGCGGCTTCGGTACGGATTCGGACCCACACATCGGTATCCGGCGCAAACCTTGTGCCCGCTTCCTTACACGCGTCTTTGATCAGCGCCTTCGCCTCGTTTTCGGATTCCGCGTACAGGAACAGCGGCCACAGACCATCCTGCGTGTTCTGCACCAGCAGCAGTCCGCACACGTCGCCGCCGTCCGTTATGACGCGGCTGATGCTGCGGTCGAAGGTTTTCAGATTCGCTTCCTCCATCAACGGCGAACGACAGGCATTCCCTTCTTCAGGAATGTGATCGAGGAATGACCGCAGCGCGTCCGGTGCCGCTTCCCCCAGCGCGCTCGTTACAGGCAGTTTTCCCGCACTGTCAAGCCAGCTGCTTCGTGCGATGGGGCCAAGCATCGCATTCCATTCGCCCGGCAGTTCTTCTTCTTTTTCGAAAAGCCGTTCCGTAAAGTAGCTTCTGGCGCTGCTGCACACCTTGCCGGAATCCGCATCGGAAGACATCAGCGCGCACAGCCTGGGCTTGCCGAGAGCCTCCGCAATCTCAAAAGCCTTTAAGAGAAGTCCTTCTCCCCGGGCATCGGATTCAAAATCCGGATCGATACAGAGCCACTCGATGACAAGCGCGTCCGATGTACAATAGCAGATCATCAGCCCGCAGATCCGGTTTTCGATCTCCTCGTCATTCTCGGTCAGCCCGATGGCAAAATAACCCGGAAGCGTCATATGATCCAGATACCCAAAGGGATCAAGCTGCGAAAAGAACGTCGTCTGCTCTGGTTTGATTTTTACATACTTCATAAACTGTCCCACATTTCCGATAGCATCACAGCCGGAAAGAATCCGGCTTCCAAAGGGATTCGCGTCTTACCCGACCATACCCCTCGCAAACCGGTAGGCGTTCTTCACGCCCACCATCCGGCCGGCGGCAGTGGCATTCCGGACGACAACCTCGCCTACGATATCACTGATATCCTTCAGCGCGGATTCTTCCCCCGGTTCCAGAACATAGCAGTCTGATACATCTCCAAGCCGCAGCACCGCAAGTTCCCGGTAAATCTTCATGAATTCCGCCTTCGGTTCGTTCAGGGCATTCCTTTCATCCTCTGTCACTTCCGGCGGGCGCTCTCCGATGACTTCGTTTTTACGCTGTTCCCACTCCCGCTCTCTTTCCGGGAGGGATTGTTCCAGCGCCGTAATGCTGTTTTTCAGAAGTCTCACACCGTTTTTCTTCAGGTCTACCTTGTCTTTAAGCTCCTGCTCGTCTTTCTGGGAAAGCCCGCCGGCTGTCTGTCTTTCTTTCAGTATCTTTCTGGCCTCATCGTATTCCCGCACGGCAGTTTCATAGCCTTTTCGACTGAGTTCCAGACGGGCTTTCGCAGCCTGCAGGTCTTGCTCCGCCGTCTCATGGTATTGTTTGTCCCGCTCGTACTTGCTCAGCGCCGATTCTTTATCCCAGACGATTTTCTGAACCCTGCGCAACGCATCGTAAGCCGCCTTCAGCCGGGGACCCAGGCCGTCGCGTTCATCCTCAAACCAGGGCTTTAATTCCGCGTCGGACGCTTTAATCATGTCCTTCGCGGTCACCGTCTTTTCGACCGCTTTCAGAAGCATATGGCTGTTGCCGCGGATATGGTGTACACGATTGTATTTCTGATAGAAATCCTCTTCCAGCCGCTTCAGTTTTTCCTGGTCGGGGAACCAGCTGTCCTGTTCCTTCCGAAGCGCCTTCAAAGCCTGCTCCAGCTCTGCCGTTGCGTTTACCTGATGATCCATGATCTCCATCAGCCGTTCAAACGATTCCGCTTCTCCCGTCGAGACTCCTGCGATCAGCATACCGATCTCCACAGTCCCGCCAAAGATGTCGAGTTTGTCGTCGATGACGGCCTTTGTGGAAAATGAATCCGCCAAAGCAGACCACTCCTTCTTCGCCGCTTGCCGCTCGTCTTCCGTCTTATAACCTTTGTCCTTTCTTTTCTTCAGCTCCTGATACCGTCTGCGGATCTCTGCCGGCTCAAACGGCACCTTCTTCTCGACGTAGTTGCCTTTCGCATCCACCTTTTTTTTGCCTTCGCTGTCGCGCACGGTCACGGTCACGTACATGGCATCCTTGATCCCTGTCATGCCGGACATGTACTTCCGATCGAATTCGACGCGTTCATCCACCGCCGGTGCGCCTGTTTTCGCGTTGGCCTTGATCTTTTTCGTCTTTCGTACCGCGGATAAAAGCTCCTCTTTGTCAACGTCTCCGAGGGCTGTTTTGGTTCCCTTATAAATGCCGTGTTTTTCCGCATCGGTCATTTCCACATTCCGAAAGACCGTATCGTGCATGATCGATGCCGCGTCGATCCGGGGCGTCCCCTTCACGTTCGCAGCATCCATTTTTTCCATGGTCTGCCGGGTTTCCTCAATCAGTTTGTTGATGTCGCTGATGGTGTTCTGAAGCAGCAGCTCCCCCTGGGCAAAGTTAAACACCGAGGACGGAAGCTCCAGGCCCAGCTCCTGCGCGCGCATCAGGGACGCCATGATCCTTTGTCCCACTTCAGCTTCCGTGCCCATATTCAGGATTTCCGTGAAGACTTTCGTAAGCTCCGGCAGTTTCTGATTGAACTCCTCCGGCGTAGTCTGTTCGAGCAGGGCACGGAAACCATCGGTGTATGCTTCCACACTGCCGGTGACAGCCGCGCCCATCATGCGGATGATCTGTTTCTGCTGTTCTGCCGTCAGCTTTACCGCGTTTCCGTAGTCGATCACCGTCGCATGGTCGTCATTGATCATGATATTTCCGGCATGGAGGTCCCCGTGATAGAATCCGGCGCCGAAGATTCCTTCCTCTACCCAGAGAGCCGCGAGGTCGGCAAGATGCGCCTGCCTTTTCTCCAGGGACTTCAGCATCTCAACCAGCTTCTTCCGGTCCTTCGCATATTGCATAGAGGATTCCGCTGAAACCTCATACGTGTTGCCCCGGCCCCGCTTTCCTGTCTTCATGTTTTCTGTCCACGACCGATACTGATCGTCAATTTGGGCCAGAAACACTTTTGACTCGTCAAACATTTTGTCCACGGTCGTCCCATCGGCCTGTTCAAGTACCAGCGAATTAACGGTAGGCTCGATGATTTCGTTGATTTTCATGGACTGCACGGAAGCCTTTTTGTCATTGTAGACATAGCCCATCCGGCAGTTCTTCGCCTCGATGGTCAGATCCAGCTCTTCCATGATCTTCTTCAGGCGTCCCTCATAGGTGGCCCGCATTCCGCCTGTATTATCCGTTTTGAATGCCAGGTAATAAATTATGCCGAGGCATTCATAAAAATCAGCGCAATCATGCATAAACTATAGTGAAAGTATCGGCCTAATTCTGAGTTACTTTATCCTTTCTGGTATAGTGTGAGCTGTAGTCAGGCAATACGACT
>JAZQBE010000065.1:0-50162 GCA_045545575.1 Shuttleworthella sp. | reverse complement strand
CCTAAGACCGCTTGGCCTCCGACTTATCTCTTTGCGCTGATGCTTCTGTTCGGCGGCATTGTGCCGGTACTGGTGTATCCGCTGGGCATCCGCGAACTGAATTCTTTCTTTGACATTCCGTTTTTCTCCCGGGTGTTTTTCTATCCGATGCTGGGGTACTATCTGGAACACCGGCTGCCGGAAGAGAAGGTGAACGGAAAGCTTGTCGGCCTGTGGCTTGTGGCTGCCTGCGGTGTGCTGGCCGTCTTCGTCGGCATGACCCTGTACCGCAATCTGCCGCCGGAAGAGTTTACGGTGTACGACAAGGGACTGTTTACCTGTTCGCTGACGATGGTAATGGACGTCGCCCTGTATCTGATGGCAAAAGTGTTCTTTGCAAAGGTGTCCGTTCCGGGGCGGATCGCGGCGCTGATCACCGGGATGGGCAGCTGTGTCTTCGGCACCTATCTGCTTGAGCAGGTGATCCGGGTCTATACGCTTCCGTATTTCTTCCCGCTTGACGGGCGCATCGGGATCTATACAACGACCTGTCTGTGGGTGGCCTGCGTCTGCCTGATTGGCATGGCAGTCACCTGGGTCTTAAAGAAGATTCCCGGGCTGAAGCAGCTGCTTTAGGAAACGGGCTTCCGATTGCCAGAGATCCGGAAAACTGGTATGATAAAGGGTGCGTGATTGCAGGTTGTTCCGATGTTGTCGGCAGGTGGTCTCCATGGATGATTCCGCAAAGAAAACAGCACAGAATCGTTCTTTTTACGTCTTGGTCTGCGCGGTGTATCTGGGCTGCCTTCTGTTTGCGATCCTTGTAAAACGCAGCTGGTATGCCGACGGCGCCGAATTCTTCCGGTCCGTGCTGAACCGGCAGTACGACGCGCTGTTTCCGGTCGCGAACGACGCGAACGTCCTGCGGCCCGGCATCAATTTTCTGAACCAGCTGCCGCTGATCCTGGGCCTTCGGCTGGGCATTTCAAACATCACCGTGCTTCAGATTCTGTTTGCGGTTCCGCTGTTTTTTCAGGCGGTCTGCGGCTTTGCGCTCTGCGCATACACGGCCGATCCGAAAGACCGGCCGCTTCTTGTGTTTCCGCTGGCGTCGTATGCCTTTTTCGGAATGCTCTCCGAGATTTTCATTTTAAACCAGGCCTTTGCCGCCTCCTGGGTCTACTGGATCCTGTTTTTCCTGTTTCTGAAGCAGGAGAAACTGACCGGCATCGGGCGGTTTTTATGTCTGCTTCTTTGTCTGGCCGTCCTTCCGGTTTCGCACGAGACGGTGATGCCGGCCGGAGCCGTGATGATCGCCGCATGCCTGTTTGAGTGCGTGATCCGCAAAAACCGCGCGAATCTCGCGGTCAAGGCGGTCATACTCGCGGACCTGGTGTTTGCGGTGGTGTTCAATTACATTTTTCTGCGGACTCACGCGTCCTCCACGGGCTCTTCCTATTTTGCCCTGCTGAAGGACGTTTTAAAAAGCGGCTCGTTTCTGTCGTCCAACCTGATGATTTCCCTGGCCGGCGCGCTGCTGATTCTGGTGTTTGCCTGGATCTCGTTTCCGGCCTGGGCGGCTTTCGCGGCCGGCGTCCTCGGCGGCGTGTTCTGCGTTTTTGTATTTGTGACCGGACGGTCCGATCCGAACCTGGAATACACGTTCCGTTCCTTTGTGACCATCGGCACTGTGCTGATGCTTGTTCTCGCCTACGGGTACCGGATCCTTCCGGAAAAATGGACGGGAAGAATCCGTCTTCGCAGCTGGGTGAACGTCACCGCGGCGGTCCTGCTGGTCCAGAGCTTCTGGCAGACCGGCAACAGCGTCGGATGGCAGGCGTATCTTTCGGACTTTGACCGGCAGCTGTCCGGCGCCGAAGGATTTGAAGTGCCCGGGCAGGAGAACAAATATGAATGGGCCTGGACGCAGCCGGATCTTTCGATTCTCGAATCCGAAACGCCCTACGTCATCGACCGGCTCATCCTGCCGGCCGACAACCGGTACGGCGTGACCTGTGACGGAGAAAATCTCGTCATTCCCTGTTCCGCCGTGAATCCGCGCGTGTTTGACTTCGCACCCCTTTCTGCGGCCGGAACCATCGAGCCGGTCACGAAAGAAGCCATGAAGGACGGCCGGCTGTCCTTTTCGACGGTATCGGATCCCGCGGACGCATCGGACGGGACAGCGGTCTGCCTTGCGGTTGAAACGGACGGAACGGTTTTCCAGAACGCATCCGCGTACCGGTTCACGGGGCATCTGTACGACGAAAACGGAACAGAAACGGCCATCGAAGAACTCGGTCCGCAGATCCGGCTGTTCCGGGACGGCGACGTCCTCGTTCTGCCCCTGCCCAAGACCTGGAAGACCGGGCCGAAAATGACGGTCCGGCTTTCCCTGGAATCGCCCTACGCCGAAGCCGTCACCGACGCGGACGGGATTCTGCCGGCTGTCACGGCCGGCGCGGAATAGAAACGGAGAGAAGATGATGAAGAAAGACAAAATCCTTCTGTTTATCCCGATGTACAATTGCGAGAAGCAGATTCCGCGGGTGCTCGCCCAGCTGACGGACGAGGTCTGCGATTTCCTTTCCGAGGTGATCATCATCAACAACCGCAGCACCGACGGCGGCGAACAGACCGCCATCGACACGCTGAAGGACAAGCCGCTGCCGGTCCCGGTGACAGTGCTTCGAAACGATGAAAACTACGGACTGGGCGGCTCTCACAAGGTCGCGTTCCGCTACGCGGTCGAACATGACTTTGACTACGTCATCCTTCTGCACGGGGACGACCAGGGCGATATCGCGAACATCCTTCCCTACTTGCAGAAGCGAACGTACCGTGGATATGACTGTTTCCTCGGGGCGCGCTTTATGAAGGGCTCCCGGCTGGAGGGCTATTCCGCGTTCCGGACCTTCGGAAACATCGTCTACGACCTGCTGTTCTCCATTGTCTGCGGCTATGCGGTCTACGATCTGGGAAGCGGTCTGAACATGTACAAAGTGGACGCTTTGCGCGACGGCTTCTACCTGAAATACAAGGACAACCTGGTCTTTAATTACTGCATGGTGATGGGCTCGGCCTATTACAGGCACAAGGTGCGGTTTTTCCCGATCCTCTGGCGGGAAGACGACCAGGTATCCAATGTAAAGATGGTCAGCCAGGCTGTCACGGTACTGAAGCTTCTGGCCTCTTTCGCGATGAACCGGAAGGCCTTTGCCGAGGGAGAGCACCGGGACATCATCGTGCCCGCATATACGGCCGAGACGGTGTATCACGCTGTGCCCGAAGCAGTCGAATGAAAGCATTGTCATGAATCAGTTTAAAGGGAAAAAGAAAAGCCTGTATAACGGAACAAACGTTCTGGTGATCCTGGCGGCCGCGGCGTTTTTCGCCCGGAAGCTGGTGCATCTTCCTGCGCTGTTTTCGGGATTCGGGCTGCCGGGTGCCCTGATCCTGTTCGTGACGGTGTTTCTGGTGCATCTGTTAAAGGGACTGCGCCTGTATATCGGTCTGTACGGCGAGAACATGCAGCTTCTGCCGTATGTGAAAACCTACTGCAAGGTCACGCCGGTCAGCATGCTGCTGCCGTTTAAACTGGGTGAATTCTTCCGTATGTTCTGCTACGGCATTCTGATCGAAAACCCGTTAAAGGGCATCGTGATCATTCTGCTCGACCGCTTTATGGATACGGCGGCCCTTGTCTGTGCGCTGCTGTTTGTCCTGTTTACCCGCGGGGTGCAGGCAACGCTTCTGGGATATTTTCTCGCCGCCTTTCTGGTGCTGGTGGCCGTGCTGTATTTTTCGTTCCCGGGCATCTACCGGTTCTGGAACCGATCGCTTTTGCACGCGCGGGCGACCGAAACACGGCTTTCGCTGCTGCGGCTTCTGGATACGGCCAACCGGATCTACAAAGAAGCGGAGAGTGTCGTGCACGGGCGGGGAATGATTCTCTTTTTCCTGTCCCTTCTGGCCTGGGGCGCCGAGATCGGCGGACTTCTGATTTTGCAGGGCGCGGCGGATACGGTCGGTCTGCAGGTTCTTTCCTATCTGCAGGCGGCGGCGGGGAGCGGCGGATCCGATGCACTTGACCGGTTCGTCGCCCTTGGGGTTGTCTTTTTAATCGTGATCTATCTGGCGGTCAAGGCCTGTGAACTGTTCCGGGCGAAGAGGAAGGTCAAATGAAAGTAATCGTTGTTTACGATGACACCGGCAAAAAGAGCGAGGTGATCAGCGATATCATCGGCGACCGGGGATTCGGCGACGTCGTCATCCAAAAAACGCACCTTGAGGACATCTGCCGCGAGGAGATCGAACGCTGTTTTCCCGACGCGGTCTGGAAAAAACTGAAGTCGGACTACGACTATCCGGCACTGGTAAAAGAACTGGAGCTCTTTGTCGGGCTGCCGGTCAAGGTGCTGCATTATTTTTCCAATGAACTGATTTCGGACAGCGCCGCCGCGTCGCTTTCCCTGCGGAAGCTCGAGTTTATCGACGCGCCCTACGGGGTGCTCTGCGATGCGCGTGCCGCCTGTGCCATGTTCCCGGACGTACAGTCCTATCTGGCCTTCTGCCGCAGCGTCATGTCCGGACAGAAAGCCTGGGACCTCGTGCGGTCCATGGACGACACGTTCGAAATCGAAGGGGTTCTTGACATCGGCGACTTCGACACGTTCATCCAGTGTGTCACCGGGAACTTTGACGCCCGCTACTTCAACTCGCTGAAGGGGGACGAGTACACGATCGTCAAAAGCTCCGCGGACAAAAAGAAGATCCGCGCGGAATACAGCTTTTATCATCTGCTGCCCGAGGATATGCGCTACTGGTTCGTCATGCCCTTTGATTACCGGGAGGACGAGGCGCAGGCCAGCTATACGATGGAGCGTCTGCACATGACGGATCTGGCCATCAAATGGGTGCACGGCTCGATGAGCGAGGCGGAATTCGAAAAGCTGATGGACCGCTATTTCATGTTTTTCGGCACCCGGCACACCAGGGAGTGTTCCGCGGAAACCGCGAAGGCGACGGCGGACGCCCTGTACGTCAAAAAAGTGACCGAGCGTCTGGATGCCCTGAAAGCGCTTCCGGCCTACGACCGGATCCGGCAGATTCTCGAAGCCGCCGGAGAACCCGGTGTGGATGCGCTGTACGCGCGGTATCTCGATCTGAAGCAGCGGATTGAAGCCCGCGTCCGCTATCCGCAGATCCAGGTGATCGGACACGGCGATCCCTGCTTCGCGAACACCCTGTACAGCCGGCTGACGGATACGCTGAAGTTCATCGACCCGAAGGGGGCGCTGACGGAAGAGGACCTGTGGACGAACCCCTATTACGACGTCGCGAAGCTGAGCCATTCGGTCTGCGGCCGGTATGACTTTTTCAACAACGGTCTGTTCGAGATCAAAATGGACCCGGATCTTTCGCTTCATCTGGAGATCCCCTTCGACGTTCAGGCGTACAGGGAAATCTTCCGCCGCAAGATGGAAGAAAACGGTTTTGATTACCTGACCGTGCGGATTTACGAGGTTTCGCTGTTTCTGTCCATGCTGCCGCTGCACATGGACAACCCGTACAAGGTGCTGGGCTTTATTCTGAATACCAAACAGCTGCTGGAGGAAATTGAGGAAGATGTTTGAGGAGTACACGTTTGTGTTTGACATCGACGGGACCATCTGTCCCGTCAAGAAAAAGGACGAGGAGTATGCCGACATGGTTCCGGATGCCGAAATCGTCGAGAAGATGCGCTATTACAAGGAGAACGGCGCCCGGATCATTCTCTACACCTCCAGAAACATGAATACGTTCCGCGGCGATCTTTCGAAGATCCACCGGGTGACGGCGCCCATCCTGCGGGACTGGCTGAAAAAGTGGGACATTCCCTACGACGAAATCGTCTACGGCAAGGTCTGGCCTGGACACAAGGGCTTCTATGTGGATGACCGGACCGTGCGTCCCGGCGAGTTTCTGACCATGACGCCGGAAGAAATGGAAGCGCGGCTGGCGTCCGTGCGATGCGTGGAAGACGAAGACGGCCGGTCGGTCACCGGGAAGGAATGCTGATTCTACAGGCGAAAGGGGAAAAAGTGATGCTTGAAATCGTCATTACCATGGGCGGACTGGGATCCCGGTTCCGGAAGATGGGATACACGGTGCCGAAATACATGATCGAGGCGAAGGGAAAGACCCTTTTCGAATGGTCGATGATCAGCCTGACCGAGGTCGCCGACGAAGACAGCCGTTTTACGTTCATTGCCATGCGGGATGCGTCGTCGGACGTGGAAGCGTTTATCCGCACCCAGTGCGAAAAGCTCGGCATCCGGCAGTACCACGTGATTCTGCTGGATTATCTCACCGACGGACAGGCGACGACGGCGTGTCTCGCGTCCGAATACTGGGATCCGGACAGACCGCTTCTGATCTACAACATCGATACATACGTAGAGCCGGGCGGCATGCGCGCCGATGAGTTCCACGGAGACGGTTTCATTCCCTGTTTTCAGGCGCCCGGCGACCACTGGAGCTTCGTGCGGCTCGATGAAGAAGGAAAGGTCGCTGAGATCAAAGAAAAGCAGCGCATTTCCGACTACTGCACCATCGGCGCCTATTACTTCCGCAGCTGCCGCCTGTATGAGGAGCTGTACCGGGAGTACTACACGGACGGACAGGAGCTTGTCAACGGCGAAAAATATGTTGCCCCGCTGTATGACTACCTGCTGGGGCGCGGCGGCGAAATCTACATTTCGGACATCCCTGCGTCCATGGTGCATGTTCTCGGAACGCCGGAAGAACTGCAGGCTTTCTGTGAAGAGGAATCCTGACGCATGACATATATTTCATTACCGTATTATATTCTGGTGCTGGCGCTGTTTGCGGTCTATTACCTGCTGCCTCTTCGAGTGCGCTGGATCGCGCTTCTGGCCGGCAACATCGCCTTCTACATGCTGTTTTACAAAGAGGGCTGGTGGATCCTGCTGGGGACCTCCGCCGTCTGCTGGGGCGCGGGGCTTCTGCTTGCACGCACAGAAGAGGGGCGGCTGCGGAAGCTGCTGCTGTTCGTCTCGGTCGCGGCCGTGGTGCTCCCGTGGTTCCTCGTCAAGTACTTCAACTATTTTGCCGGGATGCTGCTGTCGAAGGATCCGATCCGCTGGATCGTGCCCATGGGCATTTCCTTCTACACGCTTTCGCTGATTTCCTACGTGGCCGACGTGTATACGGGCAAATCGCAGCCGGAGAGGAACTTCGCGAAATTCCTGCTGTTTTCCGGATTCTTCCCGGTGCTGATCCAGGGCCCGATTTCCCGCTTCGGCCAGCTGGAGGGACAGCTGATCGAAGGCCACCGCTTCGATGAAAAACAGGTGATGCACGGCCTGTATCTGATCCTCTGGGGCTTCTTTTTAAAGCTGGTGATCGCGGACAAGGCCATCGTCATCGTCGATACCATTCACAACAATTATACGGCCTATTACGGCGTCTATATCCTCGTGGCCTGCCTGCTGTACAGTATTCAGCTCTACGCCGATTTCCTGGCCTGTACGGTGCTTGCACAGGGCGTGGCGCGGCTGTTCGGCATCACGGTGGCGGACAACTTCATCCGGCCCTACTTTGCCGATTCCATCAAGGATTTCTGGCGGCGCTGGCACGTTTCCTTAAGTCTGTTTCTGCGGGATTACGTCTACATTCCGCTGGGCGGCAGCCGCAAGGGAAAATTCCGCAAGATGGTCAACCTGATGATCACGTTTCTGGTCAGCGGCTTCTGGCACGGCGTGGGCTTTAAATACCTGTTCTGGGGCGGCATGCATGCGGTGTTCCAGATCTGCGGCGAACTGACCGCGGGTTTGCGCCGGCGGTTCTGGGCCTTTTTCGGTGTTTCCGAGGATTCTGTGATCCTGCACCGGCTGCGTCAGGCCGGCACCTTTTTCCTGGTCAGCTGGGCGCTGATGATCTTCCGGGCGGATTCGCTGCGGATCGGTCTGCGGATGCATCTGCAGATGTTTATGGGCTTCAATCCCTGGGTGCTGTTTAATGACCGCCTGTTCTCGCTGGGCCTCGACTGGAAGGACGTGCTGATCCTTCTGATCGCCATCGGCGTGCTGATCGTCGTGGGGGTGCTTCAGGAACGCGGCGTTTCGATCAGTGAGCGTGTCATGGCGCTGAAGCTGCCGGTGCGCTGGGCGCTTTGCATGGCGGCGGTGCTGTGTATTCTGGTATTCGGCACCTACGGCTTCGGCTTTAACGCGCAGGATTTCGTATACGGAGGGTTCTGATGAATAAACATCTTTCATTTTTCCTCCGGGTGATCCTGTTTTCCTTGATTCTGGCCGTCCTCATCGTGGAAACGAACCGGATTCTGACGCCGAAGAAATACTTCGACGATGTCTGGGCGACGACGTCGACCTACAAGGGATTCTATGATCTCGACGAAAACACCGTCGATCTGATCGGCCTGGGCAGCAGCCACATCGCGTCGTCCCTGTGCCCTCAGGTGATGTTCGACACCGCGGGCGTGCGGGCGTACAATTTAGGCTGCGAGCAGCAGAGCCTGCTGGTGTCCTATTACTGGCTGAAGGAAGCGCTGCGGTTTCAGAAGCCGAAAGCGGTGGTGCTGGACGCCTACATGCTGTTTTCTTACGCGCCCTCCGAACCGCTGAATTCCGAGGAACCCTGTACCCGCATGGCCATGGATCCGATGCGCTGGTCCCCGGTCAAGTGGGAGGCGGTTTCCGCCATCAGCGAGTTGGACGCGAAGCAGAGCCTGTCAAGCTACCTGTTCCCGAACGTGCGCTATCACACGCGGTGGAAGGGGCTTTCGGAGACGGATTTCCGGTTCCGCACCATGGAAAAGCACACGGAGCTGAAGGGATGGACGCCCCTAAGCGACCGCGGGGTCGCGACCGACGACTACATGCTGCTGCCGAAGGAGATGCCGGACGAGGCGGACACCATGGTTCCGCTGATGGAATCCTATCTGGACCGGATCGCCGCGCTCTGCAAAGAGCAGGGGATCGAGCTGGTGCTGATCAAGACGCCGACGATCAACTGGGACGCGGCCAAACACAGGACCATGACCGCGTATGCCGAAAAAAGCGGCGTGACGTTTCTGGACTTTAACGAGATGGCCTATGCCAATGCCGCCGGATTCGTCTGGAAGGACGATATGAGCGACGACGGACACACGAACATCTGGGGCGCCGAAAAACTGTCAGCCTTCCTGGCGAAGGAGCTTTCCGGCGTCATCGGAAGGGCAGACGTCTCGGACACCCAGTCCAGGCGCTGGGCCGAATCGAAGGATTATTACGACCGGATCTGTGCCGACTGCGCGCTGCGCCATGTGACGGATCTTTCGGAATACCTTTCCCTGCTGTCAGATTCGCGTTACACGGTCTTTGTCGCGGTTCATACCGATGCGGTGTTCTGCACGGACGATGCGGTGCGCGCCGGGTTTGCCGGGCTTGGATTTGAGCTTCCGGAAGAGGAAAACGCGGGTTACTGCGGTGTGCGCATCGACGGAACCGTCCGGCAGCAAAGCGGCCGGCAGGCCCTTTCGCAGATCGGCAGCCTGCGGGACGGATACGTGGATTATGCATTGTCTTCCCAGGGACTGTATGCCGGAGAGGGCTGCGCGATCCGCATCAACAACATCGATTACGCAAAAAACCGCAAAGGAATCAACATCGTCGTCTACTGCAACGAGACATGGAAACAGATCGACTCCGCGCTGTACGACGGATCGCTGTCGCGTCCGGTGGAAATCCGTCCGCTGTGGTAGAGGGCGGCGTGAAGGAATCAATCGTAAGGGAGATGAGCATGGATACGTTGTATATTGTGATGCCGGCATATAACGAAGAAGGCAATATCGAGTCCGTGGTGCGCGCCTGGATGCCCTGTCTGGCCTGTGCCTCTGCCGATTCCCGGCTGGTGATTGCCGACAGCGGAAGCAGCGACGGCACCCACGGGATTCTGCAGCGGCTGCAGGGGGAATTCCCGCAGCTGGAGATTCTGGAAGACTGCGACCGGCAGCACGGGCCAAAGGTGATCGCCCTGTACAAGCTGGCCATTGAACGCGGCGCGGACTACATCTTTCAGACCGACTCCGACGGGCAGACCAACCCGGCGGAATTCGCGGCGTTCTGGGAGGCGCGGGATACCTATGACGGCATTTTCGGCAACCGTACCGTGCGCGGCGACGGACAGGACCGCGCCCTTGTCGAGAAGGTGGTCTGCCTGCTGGTGCGGCTGTTTTTCGGCGTCCGCGTTCCGGACGCGAACGCGCCGTTCCGTCTGATGCGCGCATCCTCCGTCGCAAAGTACATTGACCGTCTGCCGGCGGACTACGCGCTGCCGAATATTATGATGACCACGTTTTTCGTTCGCTTCAGCGAGCGGACGGCCTTCCGCATCATCACCTTCAAGCCGCGCACAGCCGGCACGAATTCCATCAACATTCCGCGGATCTTTTCCATCGGCGTACAGGCACTGAAGGATTTCATGCGCTTCCGGAAGGAAATGAACGCATAGCATTCCGCGGATCAATAAAAGAAAAAAGGCAGGTCTTCGATGAAGATCTGCCTTTTTGATGTTGAAATAAACGGACCCGGTCAGTTCAGGAAGCCGTAGGAGGAAAGGATGCTGATCCAGCTTAAAAACAGGGCGAAGGTCAGCAGGAGGCGGTCCGTAAGGAACCTCCGGACCGGCATTTTCCAGCGGAAGATGCCCAGAAGCGCCGGAAGCATCGCCGGCAGGAAATAGCGTCCCTGGATGCCCAGAATCTGATCCGAATCCGGCGTCGTGTGGAACAGCAGCATCGCGGCGGCCGACAGCAGACAGGGCAGTCCGCCGCACAGGATCAGGACGATCCGGCGGACCGGCGTCCAGACAAAGGTTTCCGGTTCGTTTTTGGAGCGGAACAGAAGCAGCAGAAACACGAGCACAAGGGTATAGCTGATGTAGTGGTTGGCGTACAGGTTCAGCCAGCCGAGACGTCCGCCGAAGGCCTGGTAAATGATGTCGCGGCCTTCCTTCTGAATGGTTTTTTGAATCATCGGAAACAGCACGTCCGGGTGCGTCAGATAAAACGCCGGCGAGCGGCCGTACTGGAACGCGTAGAACAGATAGGGCTTGTCATTGAACATGTGCCAGATCCGGTCGGCGCCGCCGAGGGGCCAAAGCCACAGCAGAAGCAGCACGGCAAGAACGACGGGCACGGCGATCCGCGCGGGCTTCGGCAGCCGGTGCAGCATGCCCTTGCGGATGCAAAGCAGCGGCCAGATCAGAACGAGCGGAAGACAGACGCCTTCCTTCAGCTGTCCCAAAGCCAGCACACAGAGCACAAAGAGGATGATGTCGGAGCGCGTCGCGGCGCTGTCGCGGTATTTTTTCTCAAAGCGGACGCCGTTTAAAAGGTCCGACAGACCGACGGACAGGCCGGCCCATTTCATCCCGATGGCGGTCACGAGAAAGGCCGCGGGCAGAAGCATCGCGTCGTAGGAAAGGGACGCTCCCTGCTGCAGGGAGATGGGCAGAAGCGCCAGCAGCGCCATCGGCGCTTTGCCGGCCGGGGTGCGCCGGATCGCTTCGCGCATGCCGAAGAGGCAGATCAGCACGTTCGGCAGCGCGGCGAAGACGGCCAGCCGCGCAAAGGGGAAGCGAAGGGCAAAGCCGAGCACCATCATCAGGGCCGGCAGTACATAGGCCGGCGATGAGCCGTTCTGTTCGAAAACGATGGTTTCGGAGAATTCCGCGTCCTTCTTCGGGAGCGTGCGGAAAAAGTCGGTGTAGATTTCTTCGTAATCCGCCGGTTTGTCGACGTGCAGCTTTAAGGACCACCAGGCCGTATCCGCCGGCCGCACGCGGTGATAATAGCTGTCCTTCGTTTCGGGCACCTGGTATAGTTTGCAGGCGATATCGTAGGCGCTGTTGAAATGCGCCCGCTCATCCGGCGTGGACATCGGCGGGATCAGAAACAGAAACAGCAGAAGAAGGGGCAGCGCGGTCCAGGTAAACCACACGTGAAGCGGCTTGCCCCGGTGCAGAAGGAAGACAGACAGCGCGAAAACAGCTGCGCCGCCGAACAGCGCGGCGAGGCCGATCCCGCCGTAAAACGGGAAGGAAGAGAGGGTCTTCGCGAGACCGGGCGAAAAGATCTCTGACAGGCCGAACAGGATGCCGGCGGCGGTCAGGATCAGAATCAGCGCCGGGATCAGAAAGCGTCTGACAGACGCGGGAATCGTTTTGACAGCGGGTTTCATTGAAAGAAGTCTCCTTTACAGCCGCTCCATGACCAGCTCCTTCGGCGAATAAACCGTGCCGGCAGGAATGCGGATTTCGATGCGGTAGGTACAGTCTTTGCGAAGCGTCTGCTCCAGCACCGCGGCGCCGCTGTCCGCGGCGTCGGCGGTTTCAAAGACGTTTTCATCCGGTGCGTCTTCGTCATAGGAACCGCAGACGCGAAGAACGGCCGAAGAAGCGGGACGGTTCGCATAGGCGCCCTGCAGTGTAAAGCGGAACCGGCCGTCTTCTTCGGCGGTAAAAGCCGCAGACACAAGGCCTTCCGTCTGTCCGTCGGAAATCAGGCAGCCGTCGCTGCCCTGCACAAGGCCTTCGGCGTCGTATCCCCAGATCAGCTCGTCTTTGCTGATGCTTCTGCCGGAGGTCGGTACGCCCTGGACGAAGTCCATGTGAGGCTCGTTTCCCATATCCAGCAGTTCATAGCCGAAGAGGTCGTCGTCGACGGATTCGTAGGTCGTCACCGAAGAGCGGGCCCGGGCTTTCAGAAAGTCATAGTGTTCGCGCAGGGTTCCGTTCTTCATCAGAAGAATGCCGTAATGAAGATCCGCGGGAATCTCCGTCAGATCCCCGTCATAGCGGGTGTACGTTCCCCAGTGCGGCATGCGGAAGCCGCTTTCCCAGTCGGAGCCGTTGTCGGAAAGGCCGTAGTCGACCGCCGCCGCGGCGGAAAGCGATCCGGGAACCATGGTGCACGCAACGCGGCCGGAGAAGAAGTCGCCGTAGACATAGACGAAATCCATGCCCTGTTCCCCGGCCAGGTTCATCAGCTGCTGCCGGCGGCTGTCGTAGAGGCCCGTCTCTTTCCAGAGGGCGGAATGACGGTACAGATTGATGGCGCAGAGCGCCAGAACGGTCAGCAGCGCGATGATTCGCACGTGATGGGAAACCGGCTTTTCGGCGCAGCCGTGAAAATCGTCATAGAGTGCGCCGAAGGAAAGCATTGCCGGTGTGATGAACATCAGCCAGTAGCGATATTCGAAAACGGCGCCGCTGTAATTCAGATCGGCGGTCAGAAAGAGGACGAGATTGACGGCCAGAATCCAGAACAGCATGCCGGCGTATTCGCGGCGGACGGCAGAGGGGCTTTCGGTGCCGGCGGACGCGTCGCGTCGGACCGGAAGACTGCGCACAAGGAAAAAGACGGCCAGAAACAGGTACAGCGCGGACAGAAAAAACGAAGCAATGGCAAAGAGACCGGCGATGCTTGTCAGGGACACCGGTTCTGTCGGCCAGCCGAACAGCTGCAGAAAACCGGTGAACAGATTCAGCGCGTGCTGTGCAAACACGGAAGGCTCCACGGTCAGCTTCGTGGTCGACACGACGTCGGACAGGCCGATCAGCCGGCAGACGGCCACACCGAGAAAGGCCGATGCCAGCGCGCCCAGCGAAAGGAACACGGAGGGATTGAAAAACGCCCGGAACGATAGGCTTTCGTTCCGGAACAGCACGCGGTGCAGCTGCCATAAGAAGAGCGGCGCAATTCCGCAGCCGATGATAAAGATGCCGGTGGAAAGACCGCACACAAAAGAAAACAGACAGCACAGCGCGGATTCGGCGATGCACAGGATGCGTTCGCGGCCGCGAAGGGCGCCCGGGAAACGGAAGAGACGCAGCAGGACGTCGGCCAGAAGAAGAACCACCGTGATCCGCAGCAGATACAGCGCGCCGTTGATGAACAGTTCGTCCCAGTACTCGACGGTTCCGTAATGATAGACGGTAAAAATGGCCAGAAGCGACAGCAGTTTTCCGCGGAGGGAAACCGCCAGCGCGTTCATGATGCGGACGGCGGTCCACAGAAACAGAAGGATAAACAGGTCGACCGACAGTCCCCAGGCCAGGTAAATATTGCCGGTGATGCCGTAGAACAGGGCGGCCGGAAGGGTCGGAATATCCCAGGCCAGCATGGTGCTGTAGGTATAATCGGCAATCAGAAGCGTTTTCTGCCGCCAGATCTGGATCGCCTGCACCAGGTACTCACTCGAGTCCATGTTGACGACATAGCGCGTCCGCAGCAGGTTAAAAAGCAGAAGAAGGGCAATCTGCGCGGCGACCGCGAGAAACAGGACGGCATCGCCCGGGCGGACAGAACGGCCGAAAAGACGCACCGCCGCGCTCCGGCGGGATGTTTGTTTCTGCAAGGCTTACCTCCCTGCCATCGGCATCAGATCCATATCGGAGAACAGCACGTGAAGGATCGGGATATCCGCTTTTAAGAGCACCAAAAAGAGCACCGCGAGAAACAGAACGTACAGCATCAGCTTGCGCTCGCGGAACAGCTTCTCCGGCTTCTGGGCGGCCGAATCCTCCTTAAACGCGATGTGAACGTAATAGCAGAAGAGCAGGAACACAAACGGCGCGAAGAGGATGAATTCGATTTTGTACTTGAGCAGGAAGACACCCATCAGGAAGGAGGAGCACATGCCGTAGAAAAACGCGGTGGTCAGAAGCAGCTCCGACGTATATACGCGGAAGGATTTGCGGTATTTTCCGGCCAGCTCGGGGTCGTTGATCATGCGGTATTCCGAGAAACGCTTCATGGCCATCAGAAACGCGCCGCCCATCCAGTAGCCGGCGATGATACTGACCGGCGGGATAAAAACGGTGGAGGCGGCAAACCAGCCGATCAGAAGACGGATGGCGTTGTTGACGGACTCGGACAGGACGTCTAAGATGGCGACGTCCTTCGTGCGGATGGGCTTGACGTTGTACAGGATGCCCATGACCCACAGCCAGAGGACACAGCCGAAGACGAAGGGATTCACCAGCCATCCGGTGACAAGACCGAGCACGGTCAGCACGGCGTACTCCGTATAGACGATGGCGGCGCTCATGTCTTCCGTTACGACACTGCGGTTTTTCTTGGTCGGATGGAAACGGTCGAATTCCGCGTCCAGCCACTCGTTGATGACGTAGTTCGCGGAAGCGGTAAAGCAGGTGGAGACAAACGCCAGCAGGACGTGGATGACCAGTTCCGGGGAGAACGGGGTCTTTGTCAGCAGCATGGCGAACAGAAGACCGGGAAAAATAAAAAACTGTTTGATCCAATGGTCCGGACGAGCGATCCGAATATACTTTTTCATAATGACTGCCTCAATCCCTTTTTGAGTGATCGGCCGAAGCCGGTTTCGCGAAATATTTTATCATACTTCTCCTGTATTGGTAAAGTGTGATAGAATAATTGGAAGATTGAAAGAATGCCGCGAAACCGCTGCCGGCACACGCTGTCTGTGCCGTTCTCCGGACGGTTTTCGCACACAGAAAACGGATGATTTTATGGAAACGATCAGAAAACACCGGCATCAGCTGCTGGTATTCCTTTTTCTTTGCTTTGTCACGGCCGTCACGGCCCGCTACAGCCCCTTAAATCCGCTGCATTCCACGGGACTCACCGCGGATCAGGGCGTTTTTTATACGCTCGCGAAAGGCATTCTAAACGGCAAAGTCCCGTATGTGGATTATTTTGACCACAAAGGACCGCTGCTGTATCTGTACCTGGCCCTCGGACTGAAGCTCGGCCGCGGTCTGACCGGCTGTTTTCTGCTGGAGCTGCCGGTCATTTTCCTTTCGGTCTGGCTGGTCTGGCGCATTGCCCGCATGTACGCAGAGCCCTTCTATGCCGCGGTGGCGACGGGGGCCGTATTCCTGATCAACGTGCGGGAATTCACCACGAGCAACAGCGAAGAATTCCTGTTCCCGCTGCTTTTGCTGGCCATCCTGCTGTTTCTTGGGCAGATGCGGGACGGTGTGGAAAACGGACGGGCCTTCTGGATGGGCTTCGCCGGCATGGCCGTATTCTTTATCAAATTCAACTACTGCATCATCTGGGCCGTGCTGGGCATCGCCATGTTCCTTGTGATGGTTTTTGACCGCGCCGGCGTGCGGCGGATTGTGCGGATGTGTCTTTCGTTCGCCCTTGGCATGGCGGCCGCGTCTGTCCTGCCGGCGGCGTACCTGTTCGCGACGAAGAGTGTCGGCGCCTTCATCGAAACCTACGTGCTGTTCAGTATCCGCTATGCTGGCTTCAACACGCTCGCCAAGCGGTTTGAGAGTGCGCGGACGCTGCTTTCCGTGCCGCCGCTGCCGGTGCTTGTTCTGTTCTGCGCCGGTGTCGTGCTGGCCGTTCTTTTCCGTGTTTTAAAGAAAAAGGAGCCGGAAAAACGCCTGAAGGAATACCTGTGGTGGCTTCTGATCACCGCAGCGGTGGTGGTCGCGACGGCCAGCCCCGGCCAGCCCTGGTCCTATTATCAGCAGATGACGCTCTGCATCTACATCGTTCCGCTGTGCGCCTTTGCACAGGTGCTTGAACGGATCTGCGGACGGCTTTCCTTCCACCGTGCGTTTGCGGCCGTCATTTTCTGTCTGGTGCTTTGCGTGCTGTATCACGCGCAGCTTTCGCCCGACAATCTGCGTCTTCACACCGACGAGAACCGCGGAAGTCTGCAGGCGGTGACCGCCGAGATCAACCGTCAGGCCGTCGCGGGCGACCGTGTCCTGGCCTTTGCCTGCGACTGCGGCGTGTATTTCTATACCGACTGCGAAGCCGCTTCCCGCATCATTTTCCCGAGTGCCTGCATCATCGACCCGTCGCTGCAGGACGAGCTGTTTGCCGACGTGGAAGCGGATCCGCCCCGGTTCATTACGTATACGAGCGGATGGACCTTCGGCATTCCGGAACGGATGCTTTCCTGGTCGGAGAATCTTCTTTCGGACTACGACCGGATTTACGACGACGGGATCCGCACGCTGTACATGAAGAAGGCCGAGCTCGGCGCGCCCGAAACGCCGGCGGTGTCCGTGCTCGGGGATTCCATTTCGACCTTCGCGGGGTTCAATCCGCCGGGCTATCTGGTCTATTATGACGCCGAAATGCGCCGCGCGAACGCTTTAAACGATCCCGCCGACACCTGGTGGGGACGTCTGATCCTGTCGGAGGACGCGCATCTGCTTGCCAACAGCTCTTTTGGAAATACCTGGGTGACCGGCGACGGATTCCCGTCCATTTCCTGCATGGAGCGGATCAATGCGCTCGGAAAGGACAGGGAAACGCCCGAACAGATCCTGGTGTACGCCGGGATCAACGATTTCGGAATCCAGATCGCCATCGCGGACGAAAACGGGAATACCGACGGCACCACATATTTTGAGGGCGCCTACCGGACCATGATCGAACGCCTGCAGGAAACCTATCCGGAAGCGGAGATCTGGTGTGCCACGCTGTTGAAGTCCTGCGTGCGCGGCGACGATGACTGGCGTTTCGAGGATGCCTTTTCGGACCGGTCCATCCATCTGGAGGAATACAACGACGCGATCCGCCGGGCCTGCGCCGACACCGGCGTGCATCTTGTCGATCTGGCCGCTTCCGGCGTCCGCTATGAAAGCCTCGACGGCATCCATCCGACGCGGGAAGGGCAGAAGACCATCGCCGAAACCTGGATGGACGCCCGGTAACCGTACTTTTACAGGAGAGAACCGTTTCATGAACGCAAACCATTCCAAAAAGCAGGTATATGTGTATCTGTTCCTGCTCGCCATGCTGGCAGTCCTGCTGCATCTGCGGTTCTTCGAGCATCAGATGGCCGGCTTTAACACGACGCTGTTCGTATTAAACTACGATCTGGGATTCATTTCCCGCGGCCTGACCGGCACGGTCTGGAAGGCCCTGGGCGCCTTCACCGGAAAAAACGTTTTCACATACGAAGCCGTGTATGCCGGAAGTCTTGTGATGACCGTCGTATACGATCTGATGCTGCTGGGCGGCTTTGCGTACTGCTTCGCGAAAAGCGATCCGAAGCAGCACCGGAATCTCTTTTATCTGATGCTTTTTTCCGGTATCTTTCTCTTCACGTCCTTTATCTCTCCGGAGAACTTCGGCCGGATCGACCTGTACCTGTACATGCTGTGCTTTGTGATGATTCTGCTGACGGTGGAAGAGAAAGTGCTGTTTCTCATTCCGCTGCTTTGCGCGGCGGCCATGTGCATTCACCAGGGATTTGTGTTTACGCATGCCAATCTGATCCTGGTGCTGCTGTTTTACAAAATCTTTTACGGAACGAAAAAGAAGCAGGCCGCCGTCATCTTTGCGCTGACCTTTGCCGTCATTTCCGTGCTGTTCCTTTATTTTGAATTTGCCAGCCATCCCGCGGATCCCGCCGTGTACGATTCGCTTGTGACAGCCGCGAAGGGCGTTTCGCCGGACGGGGACGCCATCAACGGATCGCTTCTGAATCACGAAATCCTCGGCATGGGCGTGTTCATGGATGAATGGTGGGCCCATGTGGAGAACTACAAGGAGACCCCGTTCTTCCTGATTCTGGCGCTGCCGTATCTGGCCGTTTTCGCATCCTTTGCCCGCGGCCTGTGGAAGGCCTCGGCAGAGCGGCCGCTTTCGCAGCGCCTGCCGTATCTGGCCTTTCTCTGCGGACCGCTGACGCTTGTTCCGGAAGCGATTCTGAAGGTGGATTACGGCCGCTACGCGAACGCCGTATTCAATTATTTCGGCATGCTGATGATCGTGTTCCTGGTCATGAAGGACCGTCTGGTGGAAGAGGAGCTGGAATCCGTCAAAGCGAAGATCGCCCGTGTGCTTCCGGTTCCGCAGCTGATCGTCTTTTATGCGCTGTTCTTCGTGCCGATGCTGGACGTCGGCATTTCGGACCTGGTCTTTGCGTTTTCCCGGCTGGTGTTCCGGTAAGATCGAAAGGTGGATCGTTTGATGAAAAAATGGTTCCGTGCGTCGGACGGCATGACAAAAGGACTGCTGGCGGCAGGCATCCTGTTTTCCGTGACCGCCGCGTTTCTGTACAGCAATTTTGACGGGGAAACCATCACGAAATGGGGGTTTCTGCTGCTGGAAAGCATCCGGACCGGACAGTTCCGAAGCTTTCCGCGTCTGGTCGTGGACGTGACGGGAAACGCGACGAACTACAGTATGCTGCTGAACTTTCTGGTGGGGTTCTGGCTGTCTCCGGTGTATCTGCTGACACACCTCCTGGGCATCGCGGCGGAGAGCCTTCTGGTATATGAGCTCTGGTACAAGGTGCTGCTTCTTGGGATTCTCGCGGCGGATCTGGCGGCCTTTGGCCGACTTCTGAACCGTCTCGGATGGGAGGACGCGAAGAGCGCCTTCGCGGCCGCGCTGTTTTTAAACAGCACGGTGCTGTGTCTGGCCGTCCTCGGTAAAGGGCAGGTCGACCTTCTGGTCCTGTATTTCTTCCTGCGCGGGTTTGAGCGATATGTGAAAGAGGATTGGCAGGCCTGGGCCTGGTTTGGCGCGGCGTTCCTTTGCAAGCCGCTGATTCTGTTCGTTCTGATGCCGCTGTTTCTGCTGCGTTTCCACAAGGACGGTCTGCGCGTCTTTGTCCACGCGGTCCTGCTGTTTCTGCCCTGGGCGGCGGATTACGTGCTGACCGCGCTTCTGATGCCGGAATACCATGCGCTGAGTGCGCTCGTCATGCAGAACATGAAGGCCTATTTCGGCGGCATGTCCTTTACAGAGCGCATGTTTTACGGCGGAACGCCCGGCATTTCCCCGTTTTTCCTTTCCCTGACCGCCGTCGCGTTTTACGCGTTCTGGCTCTCCGCCACCCAAAAAGCGCGGATACAGCACATCCTCTCGCTGCCGGTCCTTTCTCTTTGCTGTGTCTATCTGTTCGCCGGCGGCTCGCTGCAGTGGCTGATTTATCTGATGCCGCTGCTTCTGATCGGCGGTCTGACACTGCGGGAACAGGAGAGCAGCCTGCTGCTTCTTCTGGGCGCAAACGTCTCGCTGGCCGCCTATTTCCTGGTGGGGGAAACGCTGGTCATCCTGCCGGATACCTTCTATCCGGTGTCGGAAAACCGTGTGCTGGCCCACGCGCTGGGCTTATACGGCGTCGAAACGCTGTCCGCGTCCCTGCTCGTGCTGTCGAAGACGCTGCTGTTCGGCTGCATTCTTCTTCTGGCGGCCGTGATTCTGCTGCAGAAAGACGCAAAGGAGACCGGCGCGGCCCAGGACGGTACGCAAAGCTTCTGGCACCGGCTGTGGATCGGACTGGTCCCGGTGCCGATGGTCCTGTGGATTCTGTATTCCCTTCTTTCCTGGATCAACTTTTAACGGCAAAGGAGCATGGACGTCTTGGATTTGAAAGTGTTTGCAAAACACCGTTCCGTCTGGATGGGTGCGGCGATGCTGTGGATTATGATTTACCACACGGAGGCGGTCACCGGGTTTATGCCCTTCGATCTGTTCCGCCGCATCGGTTACGCCGGAAGCGACCTGTTTTTCTTTGCATCGGGGATCGGCGTGTTCTGTTCCCTGCACAAAAACAGACAGACGCTGCCGTTTTACCGACGGCGTTTTGCCCGGATACTGCCCATGTACTGGGTTTTTCTGATTTTCTGGCTGGGATTCCGGTTTTTCCGCGGGCAGATGACCCTTCGGATGGCCCTCGGAAACGTTTTTGCCATCCAGGAGCTGTACGGCATGGACGGCGCCTTTAACTGGTACATTACCTGGCAGCTGCTGTTTTATCTGCTGGCGCCGCTTGTTTTTCTGCTGTACGAAAAGACGGGGAAGGGGATTGTATTCCCGGGTCTTGCGCTTGTGTCTTTTGCGGCGGGCTGGATGCTTCCGCTGGATACGCAGTGGATCATCGGGTTTTCCCGTCTGCCGGTATTCCTGCTGGGAATGTGGTTTGGCCGTCGCCTCATCCGGCAGGAGCGGATGCCGCGATGGGAGATCACGCTTTGGATCGCGGCCGCCGCGGCGGGCCTTGCGGTGATCTGTTACACCAGCGGAGATCTGTTCCGGTTCTGGGGAAGCGGCATGCTCTGGTATCCCATGTGCATCGCCGCGCCGGGCGTGTGCCTGGTGCTGTCTCTGGCAGCCGAAGGTCTGAAAGGACTGGGGCCGGTTTCCTTTATCGGAGCCCATACGCTTGCGCTGTATTTCGTTCATCTGCTGGTATATGAAGCTGCCGCCTTCGCCCTGGGGGACCGCCTTCAGGGCTGGGTGTGGATTCCGGTCTGGGGCATCTGCGCGCTGGGCGCGTTTCTGCTCGAAAAAGCGGCCGGTCCGCTGACCCGCCGCCTGAAAGAACAGATCTGACTGATGAGGTGAATGACGCAAAGGGCCGTCAGCGGCCCAGTACCGCGCGTTTCGCCGCCGTATACAATGTCCGCAGCAGCGCGGCAGCCGCAAGGCTTAACAGATAGAAGAAGGCAAAGGTGCACGCCATTCCCACAAGGGAATACAGGATGCCGTGTCCCGGGATGTAGAGCAGGTCGTAGACCTTCGGCGAGTAGCCGCGCTCCCGGAAGTAAGCGACGATAAACGGGTGGATCATGTAGATCGAGAAGGAAAACGAGCCCAGCCAGGTAAACAGCTTTGACAGCCGCGGCTTGTTTTCAAAGTGGAAGCAGTGCAGGAAAAACGCGCACATGCACAGACCGCAGACGTAATCCGCGGAAACGAACCAGGTATTCGTGTAATCCGCCTGCCCGAGGGAGGTATACCACGGGACCAGCAGCGGACGAGGAAGCAGAAACAGCAGGAAGACGCACACCGACACGACCGGCACCAGGCGGTGGGTCAGCAGATCCCGGTGTTTGTACAGGATGTGGCCGTAGAGCACGAACAGAGACGAGGGCACGGCGACGTTTAAACTGTTGTAGCCGAATTCCAGAAACCGGTTGAAGACCACGTCGTTAAACAGAAGCGCCGCAAGGGTGACGCCCAGGAAGATCCATTCGCGTTTTTCATCCTTTGCCAGGTAGTCCGCAAAGCCCTTCAGCACCGGGAAGAAGATGATGACCCAGATATAGGCCACCGGGAACCAGTAGATCGCATTTTCCCGCAGGGCGATGACGCGAAGGACGAACATCGCGTTTTCCCGAAGGGAGAGCAGGCCGCTTTCCGCGAGCGGGATGTGCCGAAGCCACGGGTCGAGAAGATGCCAGGCGACAAGGGTTGCTGCGGCCGGCAGGACGACCTTTTCACCGGTGCGCTTCCAGACCTGTGCGGCCGTTTCGTTCCGGAACAGGAAAAAGCCCGTGATCATAAAGAACACGCCGTTCGAGATCGGGAAAAAATCGCTGTAAAACGCATGCAGATGAAGACTGTCTTGCGGAAACTGCAGAAAAAAATTACAATGACCCATGACGACCATCCAGCTGCAGATGGTTTTCAGGAAATCAACGGACGCGTTGTGTTTCTTCATAAAAACGGCTCCTTGTCGTTTCAAAAATGGAAATCCGGCACATCGCGGATCGCTGAAATCCGTTTTGCGGGACTTCTCTATCATAGCGCAGCGGGTTTGCACATTGCAAGCATTCATATGGAGGCCTTATGGCAGCAGCAAAGAACAACGCGATTCCGTTCTGGCGGATCATATTCACATACATGATCGTCATTTTCCATTTCGATTTCATGTTCCCGTACTCGGAGGCGATGGGCGTACGCGCCGGATGGTATATCGGCGTGGAGTTTTTCTTCCTGGTTTCCGGGTTCCTTCTGTACCGGAAAGTGATGTCTCCGAAGGCCTTCGATTCCGCCTTCGGCTATACGCTTCACCGGTATCAGAGCCTCTATCTGAAATACCTGATGGCCTTCGCCGTAACGTTTCTGGCCGTCGTGCTGCTTCACAAACGATCGATCGGCGCCGCGGAGCTTCTGGCGGACTCCTTCTTTGAAATTCTGCTGCTGCAGGAGATCGGCCTGGGCCGCGCCTGGGATTTTATCAATCCGACACTGTGGTACCTGTCCGTGCTGGTGATTGCCGGGCATATCATCTATTACCTGCTGCTGCGTCACCGGAAGCTGTTTCTGGAACTCATCGGACCGGTGCTGATTCTGGTTTCCGCCTCGGTGCTTTACCGGTATTACGGCTGGCTGGACGCGGTCACGTCGCTGGATCAGCCGTTTTTCATCAACGGTTCGATCTTTCGCGGCCTGATGGAGATGACCCTGGGGGTCTACTGCGCCATGTTCAGCGACCGGATCGCGCAGACCGCATTTGCCCGGCGATATGCGCAGGTTTCCTGGGTGCTGTTTCCGCTGGTGATTTTTGCCGCGGCCTGGAAGGGGCATTCCAAGGTGGATTTTCTGCTGCTGTTTCTGCTGTTTTTCGGCGTGGCCGGTGCGTTTCTGCCGACGGAAAACCGGTTTCTTTCTCATCCGCTGATTCAGAAGTGGGGAGGAATTACACTGAATCTGTATCTGCTGCACGAGCTGTTCCGCTGCCATGTGTTTCCGGCGCTGTTTCCGGGGCCCCATGCGCTTCGGGAAACGCTTCTGTATCTGGTGCTGTATGTGCTGGCCGTGACGGCGGCGGCGGTTGTCTTTGAATTCATTTACGGAGTGGTACATGACGGACTGCAAAGAGCGTATCAAGCTATTCGTGCTGATTAACTGCATTCTTGCGATCGGCGTGTTCCTCTGGTCCTATGAACACGTCGCGTCGGCCTACAATACGACCCTGCTGGCTTTTTCCTACCGGTACGGGTTTGTTTCGCGCGGCCTTCTGGGCACCATCTATGCGCTTTTGGACGCCGTTCTGCCGATGGACATGCTCAGTTATCTGTGGGCGCTTCGGTTTTTCCAGGGGCTGACGGTTCTTTCCTATCTGTTTTTTCTCTGGTTCTTCTGGCGGATTCTCTCCAACACGCCGGAAGATCATGTGAATCTCTGTGAATGCGTCATTGCGGTCTGGTCCCTGTTTTTGTTCTCCATGTTTGCCACGGAAAACAATCTGGGACGCATTGACCTGATTCTGGTGGTGATTTCCGTACTCTGTGTGTTGCTGATTGTGTCGGAACGTGCCCTCTTTATGATCCTTCCCCTGACCGCGCTGGCCGTGATGTTCCATCAGGGCTATGTATTTATGTTTTTCAACGTTACGCTGGTTTTTCTGTTTTACCGGTGGATGAGTGCGCTCGAAAAGACGCATGCGAAAAAAGGCCGCCGTTCCCCTTCAGCGTATGAAAGCGGAAACGCGAAACAAACAAAGACGGTCATCGTCTACCGTCTGCCGGACGACAGTGCGCGCAGATACGGCATGTTGTTTTTTGCGGCGTTTCTGATCGGAAGCCTGCTGTTTCTGTATTTTGAATTCTTCAGCCGCAGCGCCGGAGGGGCGATCGTCAGTGAGATCGTGGACCGGGCGCGCCGTCTGTCCTTAAACGGCGATTATCATGTCACCCTTGTGGATCACGAGATCCTCGGCATCAACCTGGACGCGTCGGAGCGGGTGTTCCGCATTGAAAACCATCTGCAGCTGCCGCTGTTCCTGATCGGATTTGCACCCTATATCATCATGACGGCGCGTCTCTTTTCTGGCATGCTCAAGCGCTGCGGCTCCTGGTTTGCGCGGCTGCGGACCCTTGCACTCGCGGCGGGGGTGCTGACGCTGGTGCCGAATTTCCTTCTCAAATGCGATTACGGCCGGTGGGTGTTCGCGGCGGTTACCTACTACGCACTGGTGTTTCTTGCGCTGTTCGCCCTGCGGGACCCGCTCTTTGAAGCCGAGGCGCAGAAGCTCTCTGCGCGCCTGAAACAGCGGCTTCCCTGGTCGATCCTGCTACTGGTCTATCCGGTCCTTTTTATCCCGCTTCGCGCGGTCTACATTTCCGACTGGATGAAAACCCTCATCGACTGGGTGAACGGGGTCTGGCTGCATCTGTATTGACAAACTGCGACAGGAGAAACGATGAATCATAAACGGACGCACAACGGCATCGCGGTTTTGCTTCTGCTGGGCCTGCTTCTCGCGGGATGCGGCGCTTCGGAACGCGACGCCTATCTTTCGGACATCGCGCCGGACGGCACATTGACCTATTCGCTGTACTGGCCGGAAGGAATTGCCGGTTCGACGCAGCCGGCGGATACGCCGGCCTGGTATGTCCGCTGGGACATTCTGAGGCAGGCCGGGTATCAGGAGCTTCCAAAAGGCACGGACTGGGAAACGTTTCGCGAGATGGCCGAAACCGTCTATCACGTCACCGGATACACCCTTTGCGCCGTGCAGGGCGGTTCGCCGGATTTCCTTCTGATTCTGCTTTGTTCCCGGGGCGGAACGCTGTGGGACGAGGCCGGGCAGCCCTGGTTTTCGGGCAACGACGGTCTGGCAGAAGCCGTATGGCAGCTTTCAGAAATGGAAGAGGGGAGCGTGATCCGTGTTACGGGACCCGATTATTCCGCGGATTACGGGGAAGCGCTGCGCAACGGACGCGCCGCCGGTACCGTCGCGGATGTCCGCGCCGTGGCCGAGATCGAAAACATGACGTCCCAGACAAGCCTGTGGACTGTTTTGCCTGTTCCGGGCGAATGGGACGCAGAGCAGAGCGCGCAGCTGAAAAAAATGACGGAAGCCGCGGCATCGGATGACGCGTTTTCCGCGGCCCTCGATTATGTGCTGGAGCATCCGGCAAAAGAGCGTGGGGAACTGGAAACCATTTTCGCCGTGGCGCAGATGATCGCCGACGGCAGCAGTGAGGCGGCAGAATGACCGAAACAGGAAAACACAACCTTGCGCATCTGAAGAGCCGGCTGAAACAGGATTGGAAGGTCCTGGGGCCGCTGGTTTTCCTGTGCCGTCTGTTCTGCCTGGCGGTGATTGCCGCCGGGGTCGTCACCTCCTTTCGCATGCTGCTGGCCGGCCATTCACTCTGGTGGGATGAGGCGGCGCTGGCCCGGTCGCTGTCGCTGCGCAGCCTGTTTTCCCTGGCCGCGTCCCCCCTGGACCTTGTGCAGTCCGCCCCCGTCGGCTGGCTGTATCTGAATAAACTGCTCACCATCGTGTTCGGCAATACGGATCTGGTGCTCCGCCTGCTGTCTGTGGCCGCGTATCTGGGCATCCTGATCCTGCTGGGGCTTCTGCTGTCGCAGGTCTTTTCTTCTCATTTTACACTCGCGGGCGTCGCCTTTGCCGCCTCCATGCCGCTGCTGCTGCAGTATTCCATCATGTTTAAGCCTTACATTTTTGAGGCGTTCTGTGCGTTGATCGTGCTTTATACCTACAGTCTGTACCGCCGCGGACGGCTTGCCGCCTGGCAGCTGGGGCTGGTGTGGGCGGTGCTGGTCTGGTTCGGCAACCCCGTTTGTTTTGCGGCCGGCGGATGTATTCTTTCCGAGGCGCTGTTCGGGCTGATCGCGCGCGAAAAGGGGCTGATGAAAAAGGGCCTGACCGTCTGCGTGCCGCTGGGCGCAAGCTTTGTCCTGTATTATTTCCTCTGGCTGCGCGCGACCGCGTCCGACGACCGCATGAAATTCTACTGGCGGGACTGGAATTTCCCGCTGATTCCGCGAAGCCTTGCGGACATCCGTCAGATCATCCGCTGCGTCGACACCCTGTTTTATCCGTTTTACCGTCTGGAATATGCCGTGCTTCTGCTTTTGCCGGCGGTGCTGATCTACGCGGCCGTCCGAAAGAAGCGCGAGCTTTGCGCCGTGTTCCTTTCCATCGCCGTGGCACTGTTTGCTTCGGGCCTGGGGATGTTCCCGGTCAATAAGCGCATGTGGCTGTTTCTGTATCCCTATGTCATTTTAGCGCTGTTTGCCGGCGCGGAAGCGCTTTTTGAATCCATTCAGACCCAAGAAGCGTCTTTCGAAGCAAAAAAGAGCGGCCGGCTTCTCGCGTCGATGGCGGCGGTGGTGATGGCCGGCGCCGTGGCTCTAAACGGCGGTATCCGCTATTACGCGAACCGGGATCATGTTTTCTGGGACGGGTACGAGGTGAAGGGCTCCGTGGCCTGGCTGGCCGAACACGCCGAAACGAAAGACGGCATCTACGTCTTTTCCGCCCAGGTGCCGATTTTTGATTATTACAATCATTATGCCGACGTTCTGGAATCCACCGGATCCCCGGTTTATAAGGGAACCAGCGATCTGTATGTGAAGCCCTACGACTACACGGAGGACCTTTCCTTTATCACGGGACAGGAGACCTGTTATCTGGTGATGGGCGATCTCTGGCGCGAGACGGACTTTGCCGGACCGCTGCTGCGCGCGCTGCATCAGGGGGACGGCGTCCTGGAAATGGCGCAGAACGTCTATGACACGCCGGTCTTTGTCTGGCATGCCGACGCGGATAAAGCGGAAGCCGCCGTGAAGCTTTCCCTGGAAACGGACGGCGATGCGCGGTTTGCCGTCGTCGAGAACACCGGCGGATGCTGGATCAGTCCGCTCTATGAAGCCGAAGATCTGGTGCTCGTTTTGGATGCGGGCGAAGAACGCATCGCGCTGCCGCGCGCGCTGGCGCCCGGCGGTACGGTGCGGATTGCCGTGGAATCGGATGAAGATCAGATTGCGGAAATGTATCTGGAGGATGAATACGGCCGGCGCCTGAAGAGCGAATAGGCGCTACGCCTTCTTACGGATCCGCAGGATGAACAGCAGCCCCCAGGCCGCGGCCGTCAGGATATTCGCGGCCGTCCAGAGCAGCGGCGCCCGGAACGAAATGGTGATTTCGGGCTCCGTTACGGTGAAGGTCATGCAGCCGTCGGCATCCGCGTGCAGATCCGATCCGCCTTCCACCGTATATCCTTTGTAAAGCAGAACCGGAACGGAAGCGGTCTTTCCGATGGCGCTTTCCTCTGCCTGATAGACGAGGCGGGTTCCGTTTCGCGAGACCAGTTCAAGCCCTTCCGTCGGCAGGCCGGTCTGCCGGTCCTGCAGCCGGAATTTGTCCGTTCCGGCCGGAAGATATTCCCAGTATCCGACGAACCAGGTGTCCACATCTTCCGAAGACACAAAGCGCACCGGCTCGGCCGTCCTGGCGTACTGGACGGTAAAGACGGCGGCCGTCAGCACACAGATCGCGACAGCGGCAGCACCTGCCAGGGATACGGCGGAGGCTGTCTTTTTTTCGGTTTCGTATTCCTTCAGCATGCAGTACAGGATGCAAAGCATCAAAGACAGCAGCACGCCGGCAATGGCCAGATAGCGCCAGGGGAACTGTACGGACGCAAGCATCCGTCCGGGCAGGCCAAAGCGCTCGATGAGATTCCAGGGGAAGTACCGGCAGGACATCCAGAACATCAGGCCGCTTACACCGGTCAGAAACAGCAGGCGGAAATCCTTCCCGCGGATCAGGAGCACCAGAAGCGCCACGAAGAATACAAGCACCAGAAGCAGCCCCGGGGTAAAGGACATGATGTCGCCGCCGTGGGAGATCAGGGTGCCGAAGGGATTGGCAAAGAAATCGAGATACTGGGTCAGAAAGGCGCCTTCTCCCTGAATCTGCTGGAGCACCTCCATGCGCTCGTTGATACAGACCCGGACGTTCCGGTAGTAATCCAGAAAGGGCACGATAAAGTACAGGTTCAGAAGCACGACCGCCGCGGCGCTTTTGATCCACAGAAGAAGGGTCTGCCTGCGCAGCGTCAGCGGCAGAAGCAGAACGCAGATGATGGCGAGGACCACCACGGACATTTCGGCGGACAGCATATGGGTGCCGATGACGCCGCTTAAACCGAGAATCAGCGGAAGCACGCCGGGATCCTTTTTGTCCCGGGAAGACGGACCGGCGGTGTAGAGGTTCCATACGCCCCAGAGAATCAGCGGGAAAAAGGCCATGGCGCTGTATTCGCCGACGGCGCCGCGGATGTAAATGTCGAGGAGACGGTAGGTGTTGGTCGTATAGGCGAGGGCGCCGAGGGCGGAAGCCGTTTCGTCTTTTGTGACGGCGCGGAAGGAAACATAGGCCAGCAGGGCGGTCAGCGCGGAAACCGCGATCACGTAGATCTTGTAGGCGGCGGTGACGGGAACGCCTAAGAGGCGCAGAACGGCGGGAACATACAGCAGAAGATCGTTATAGTAGATGGAAACGGGATACCCGAAGCCGTCCATCCACGCGGACTGCATCCGCACGGGAAACTGGCCGGCGAGCAGTTCCGCGGCGAGTCCTTCGATCCGCATCAGATGAAACTGGGTATCCTGGCCGCTGTCGGCCTGAATGCCGGGGATCAGGAGCGGAAGCGAGGACAGAAGCACCGCCAGAAACAGCAGAATGCCTGTCGTAAGGCGGGTTTGGTCGGTTTTCGAAAGGGTTTTCATAGCAGCGATCCTCTAACAGGCGAAAATCAGCCCCACAGATGCAGCAGATGCGCGTTCAGCCAGTCAGAGACGGCCGACGTCAGCGGACTGATGTAGATGGCCAGAAACGGCTGAAACGCAAAGGGATAAATCAGAAGCAGCCAGGACAGCGGACGGCGTTTTGCGCAGATCGACAGCGTTTCCTGCAGCTGCCGCGCCGTATCTTCGTCCTTTAACGCACAGAGAGAAAAGACCGTCACGGCATAGTAGAAAATGACGGCATTCATCCAGCGGCCGAAATCAATCTTTAAAAGCATGTCCGGGACGATGGTCAGTGCGCCGGCGGCGGCAAGCAATACGGCGATTTTCCGATTCGGCTTCGCGGCTTTTCGGAACAGTCCGGCAAAGAAGTGCGCGCCCAGCGCGATGTAGGGGCACATAAACACGCAGAAGACGATGAATTCCAGTGCGTTTTTCGGACGGTAAATGGTTTCGTTGCCGGAAATGTCGATGCCGAGGATTTCCTTGTCGATGACGTCCTGGTGGATGGTTTTGCCGTCGACGCTTAAGGTTCGGGCGACGGATACGATCTCATCGTAGGCTTCCGGACCGGTGCCGTGGGAGAACAGCTCGAACCACAGAAACAGGACGGAGACGGCGGCGAACGTCAGCAGAAACAGCACGCCGTATTTTTTTTGCGCGGCGCGGTCTTCGGACGTAAAGAACCGGAAAAGCAGCAGAACCAAAAGGACGTTCGCGAACATGAACACGTAGCCCTGGTGAACCATGCACCCGATGCCGGCAAAGACCGGAACCAGGAATTCAAAGCGCTGTTTGATGATGCAGAGCGCGCCAAGGAGCGTTGCCATGGCCATGTAGATGTCGAGACGGCCGAAGTTTTCCTCGCCGAGGAAAATGGGCAGGATAAAGATCGTTGTAAACAGCGACAGGACAAACAGCGGAAACGCGAGGGCTTTGTCCGACGCGTTCCGCACGACGGCATAGAAGACCAGCAGCAGAAGCGCGTAGAGGACGGTCATGACGAAGGAAAAGCCTTTGACGCCGCCGTAGGTCAGAAGCTCCGCCGGGAAGACGAGGTTCAGCACGCGCAGCACGGTGCCGAGAAGTCCCCGGGAGACAAAGCCGTATTTATAGGAAAAGGCGAACATCGTACTGTCGATGGCATTGACGATGCCGTCGTAATACAGCAGAAACAGAAGAAGCATCAAAGCGGCCGTAAAAAGCGGCCAGGATTTCGGAGAACGGATCACAGACGCGATCGAATGCTGTCTGCCGCGGGAATCTTTCATGGGGCGGTCCTTTTCATCGAAACAATTGGGGTTTGACGTAAAAATGGAAACTCTTTACAATAACGTAAGAGCGACAGCCGCGGGCGGTAAACGTGGCTGTAAACCTGATTGTACTATATCTGCCCTGTTTTTCCAATGACAGAGTTCCCCTGTGACGGGAGGTGTCCGTTGACTTTTTCGAAAACCGCAGTCCCGAAACGCGACCGCATCCTGCTTCTGATTTTTGCCGTGCTGACCGCCGCATTCTTTCTATATTATCTGCTTTGCCTGTTCGGCCGCTTTGACTTCACGGCAAAGAGCGGTCTGGTCCGCGTGCACGCCGACGTATCCGACGGGGAAGAGGCGCTGATGTTTGACCGGGACGGGCTGACGTTCTGGAATACCTATGACCGCGACATCGCCGAAGACAGCGCCATCGAGCTTTTCTTTGCCGCGCCGACACAGGTGCAAAGTATTACAATGGAGGGCACGATTCCGCCGCATCCGGCCTTTGCGTTTTTGACGGCGGACGGAGACTGGCAGACGGTTTCGGCGGAAACCGCGGACGGTGAAACCTTCACGTTTTCGGAGCCGGCCGAAGCCGAATCGCTTCGGATCGAAGCCGGTGAAGGCGCCCCGGAGAGCGGATGGCGCATCTGTGAGCTGTATGTAAACGGAAGATAGGAGTCCAGCATTGAACGTCAAAACAAAAAATAGATCCCTGCTGGCGTATCTTCGAACGCATGCGCTGTTTTTCATCCTGCTGGCCGCCGGTGTCTGCCTCATGCTTTTCTATGAGCTCACGAACGTTTCCCGTTATATCGTGATCGTGGATCCCTACGAGTATTATTCCTATCTGCCCGCGCTGTTTCTGGACGGGGATCTGTCCTTCGTCAACAAGTATCCCATCGGCACCCCTTTGATGGAGCTGCCGTTTTTTGCCGCGGCGCATTTGCTTACGCTGCTGTTCCGCCCGGAAGCGGCCGACGGATACAGCAGTCTGTATCACTATGCCGTCGGGTTTTCCGGGATCTTTTATTTCGCCGTCGGCACGTCCGTGCTTTACCGCATCCTTTATCCGCGGTTTTCAAAGGGAAGCGCGGCGCTGACCTGTGTGCTGCTGTCGGCCGGAACGTTTCTGCCGCTGTACGCGACCCGCTACGCCGGCTTTTCCCATATTTTCACTTATGCGGCGGGCTGCATCTGGCTCGGGCAGACCCTTCGTCTGTGCGAGGATCCCGAATCGGCGGCGCCGGCGCGGAATTTCATCTACGGCGTCCTGAGCGGTCTTCTGATCCTGCTGCGCAACGTCAACGCCTTCTTCCTCGTTTTTTACCTGCTCTACGGCCTCGGCGGGGCAAAAGGCGTATTTCGGAATCATCTGAAGCACGTATTTTCACCGGCGCGTCTGGCGATGAACGTCGCGGGCGGACTGCCCATGGTCTTCCTGCAGCTTCTGAAATGGAAGCTCGGAACCGGCTGCTGGATCATGTATTCCTACGAAGGGGAGACCTTTGCCTATCTGACGTCGCCGAAGGTCTGGGAGGTGCTGCTTTCGCCCGCAAAGGGGCTGCTTCTGTTCTGTCCGGTGCTGATTCTTTGTGTGTTCGGCTCCGTGCTTCTGTTTCGCGGAAGCCTGCGGAACGCCGCCGCGGGAACGCTGGCGGCCGTCGGCTGCGAGCTGGCCATCTGCGCGTGCTGGTGGTGCTGGTGGTTCGGCGGCGTGTACGGGCAGCGCACGTTCATCGACGTGTTCTGTTTCCTCGCGCTTCCGATGTGCGCGTTCGTCTCCTGGATCTTTTCGTATGCGGCGATTCTTTCAAAGGGGAAGAAAGCGCTGCTTCTGACGGCCTTTTTCCTGCTGTGCGCCGGGCTGGTGATCCTCAATGCCGCTTATCTGTACGGCGTTCACGAAAAAATCGTCAGCGAGTGGCTCTCCAACGGACAGGAGATGCGCCGGGCGCTGAATGTGTTCTGGTATGTGCTTCGAAAGCCGTTTTTGTAAAAAACCCGTTTCAAATCCGGCCGGAAAGGTGTAAGATACCTGTAGTATGCTGATTCATTCATAAGGAGGAATGTCATCATGAAAATCTTGGTTATCAACTGCGGCAGCTCATCCCTGAAGTATCAGGTGATCGATACCGATACCGAAGCCGTTCTCGCGAAGGGCCTCTGCGAGCGCATCGGCATCGACGGCCGTCTGGTCTATCAGCCGGCGGGCGGAGAGAAGGAAATCACCGAAGCTCCGATGCCGACCCATACCGAGGCGGTCTCGATGGTGCTTGACGCCCTCTTGAACGAGAAGACCGGCGTGTTAAAGAGCCTCTCCGAAATCGACGCGGTCGGCCATCGTCTGGTGCACGGCGGCGAAGCCTTCACGAAGAGCGTCGTCATTGACGACGAAGTCATCGCGGCCGTCGAAGGCGTCAGCGATCTGGCTCCGCTGCACAACCCGGCCAACATCATCGGCGTCAATGCCTGCCGCGCCCTGATGCCCGATACGCCCATGGTCGGCGTGTTCGATACCGCGTTCCATCAGACCATGCCCGCGAAGGCCTATATGTATGCGGTTCCTTATGAATACTATGAGAAATACAAGGTCCGCCGCTACGGCTTCCACGGAACCTCCCACAGCTTCGTATCCGCCCGCGGCGCCGAGCTGGCCGGTCTGGATTACGCGAACAGCAAGATCATCGTCTGCCACCTGGGCAACGGCGCTTCCGTCAGCGCGGTCTTAAACGGCAAATCCGTGGATACCTCCATGGGTCTGTCCCCGCTGGAAGGCCTGATCATGGGCACCCGTTCCGGCGACGTCGATCCTTCCGTGATGGAGTTCATCGCGAATAAAGAAGGGTTAAGCCTGGCGGAAGTCATGACGATCCTCAACAAGAAATCCGGCGTGCAGGGCATTTCCGGCGTTTCTTCCGATTTCCGCGACCTGCAGGCGGCGGCGGACGAGGGCAACGAGCGCGCGAAGCTTGCCCAGGATATGTTCGCTTACCGCGTCGCGAAGTACATCGGCGCCTATGCTGCCGCGATGAACGGCGTGGATCTGATCTGCTTCACGGCCGGCCTGGGAGAGAACGACGCCTATATCCGCGGTGAAATCGCTTCCTACCTCGGTTTCCTCGGCTTCGAGCTGGATCCGGAAGCCAACAAGGTCCGCGGCGAAGAGCGCTGCATCACGGCGGCCGGCTCGAAGGTCTTAGGCTATGTCGTGCCCACCAACGAAGAGCTCGCCATCGCGCGGGAGACCGCCGCACTGGTATAAATCCGGACGGTATTGAAGCGTTTTTCCGGTTCGTTTCGTATGAAAACAGGCTGTGCGTTTTCGGGCGCACAGCCTGTTAAAATCTGTTGTTGACATCTTGGAATCCGATGATTATAATATTTCAGTGCGTACAGGAGCAGTCTTATGATCCTAGACCTTGAACCCGTTCTTTCAAATGCAGAGAAAGAATTCGTCTTTCCGGTTTCTTTTGAAGCCGCGGCACTCGACGTACCGCAGGGACACTGTGAGGTAAGCGGACCGGCATCGTTTCCGCTGACCGCTGTCTACCGAAAGGGAAAAGGGGTCTGCATCGAGGGAACGGCGGTTTTTCAGACGGAAGTTCCCTGTGACCGCTGCCTGACCGGCGTGCCTGTCGAGCTGAACGCGGATTTTTCCCGCATCCTTGCGGTTTGCGATCCGTATCTCGCCACGGAAGGGGATGACGTCGATCATTCCGTCGTCAATACGCACGAAATCGACATCGATGCTTTGGTTGCGGACGAACTGCAGCTGCAGTGGCCGCCCAAAGTGCTTTGTGATCCGGAATGCAAAGGGCTTTGTCCGGTTTGCGGACAGAACTTAAACCTTGCGGAATGCGGCTGTGACCGTTTCGTCATGGATCCCCGCATGGCAAAGTTTGCGGATCTGTTTTCCGGGAATTAACCGGACCATGCCATAGTGAAGGAGGAAATCAAATGTCTATCTGCCCCAAGAATAAATCGTCCAAGGGTCATCGCAACCAGCGCAGAGCGAACTGGAAAATGGGCCCCGTCACCCTTGTCAAGTGCAGCAAGTGCGGCGAACTGATGGTTCCGCACCGCGTGTGCAAGAACTGCGGTTCCTACAACAAAAAAGAGATTATCGCACAGGCGTAAGCATGTCTTTTTTGGATGCGTTTCTTTAAACCGAAACCGTCCATGGGATCTGTGTATGTCCAGGCTGTCGGATCCATGTCCGGCAGCCTGTTTCTCGTTTACAGAATCCGCATCGGATTGCAGGAGTTATTTCTATGAGCAATACAATGGTTCATGTGGCTGTCGATGCCATGGGCGGCGACAACGCGCCGCAGGAAATCGTCGCCGGCGCCCTTGACGCGCTTGCGAAATACCCGGAAGTGAAAATCACGCTGGTGGGGCAGGAAGCTGCCGTCCGTGCGTGCCTCGAAAACCGGACCTATGATGCCGGCCGTCTGTCGGTCAAAAACGCCTCGGAAATCATCGAGATGGCAGAGCATCCGGTTTCCGCCATCCGGAAGAAAAAGGATTCTTCGATGGTGGTCGGCCTGAATATGGTCAAAAACGGCGAAGCGGACGCCCTGGTGTCAGCCGGGAATTCCGGCGCGCTCTTAGCCGGCGGCACGCTGCTTGTCGGCCGGATCCGGGGAATCGAGCGCCCGCCGCTGGCTCCGCTGATCCCGACGAAGACCGGCGTCTCCATCCTGGTGGACTGCGGCGCGAACGTCGACGCGAAACCCTCGAACCTGGTGCAGTTTGCCCGCATGGGCTCCTTGTATATGCAGCACGTCATGGGCGTCGCTTCTCCGCGGGTCGCAATCGTCAACATCGGCGCGGAGGAGGAAAAGGGCAACGCCCTTGTGAAGGAGACTTTCCCCCTGCTGAAAGCCTGCACGGACCTGAATTTCACCGGCAGCATCGAGGCGCGGGAGATTCCGAACGGCGCGGCCGACGTCATCGTCTGCGACGCCTTTGTCGGGAATGTCATCTTAAAGCTGTACGAAGGCATTTCGAAAACCCTGGTCGGCGTCATCAAGGAAGGGCTGATGAGCACCCTCGTCAGCAAAATCGGCGCGCTTCTGGCGCTGCCGGCTTTAAAGGGCACGCTGAAGCGGTTTGACGCGACGGAATACGGCGGCGCGCCGCTTCTCGGCATCAACGGCCTTGTCGTCAAAACCCACGGCAGCGCGAAATCCAAGGAAGTATGCAATACCATCGGCCAGTGCATCACGTTTACGAACGAGGACATGCGCGGCGTCATCGAGCGCTATGTCGCACAGGCACAGAATCAGGAAACAGAAGCCGGAGAACCCTCATGACAGACAGCAGATACAATCAGATGGAATATGAAAAACTTGTAAAGATCATTGTTGAAGTCCTTCACGTAGACGCCTCCGAGCTGAAGCCGGAAACGACCTTCGTTGACGACCTTGGCGCCGACTCCCTCGATCTGTACCAGATTCTGATCGAAATGGAGGAGGAACTTCATATTACCGTCGATGACGATGAAGCAGTGCGCATCGCCACCATCGACGACGCGATGAAAGTACTGACCGAAAAGGCCAAACAGCAGAAGAAAGGCCTGTAATGGACGAAACGAAACTGCAGGAAGAGCTGGGTTACACGTTTTCGAATCCGGATCTTCTTCATCATGCACTGACGCACAGCTCTTACGCGAACGAACAGTCGATGGGATCTTTGGCCAGCAATGAACGGCTGGAGTTTCTCGGCGACGCGGTTCTGGAGCTTTGCTCCAGCGAGGTGCTGTACGCCGCCTATCCCGAGAAGGCGGAGGGCGCCCTGACGACCCTTCGTGCGAGCCTTGTGTGCGAGCGTTCCCTTGCCGAAACCGCCCGCAGTCTGGAACTCGGTTCGCTGCTTCTTCTGTCCCGCGGGGAACGGAACGAAGGCGGCGCGCTGCGCGACAGCATCCTGTCGGATGCCGTGGAAGCGATCATCGGCGCCATGTATCTCGACGGCGGGATCGAACCCTGCCGCCGGTTCATTGCGTCACGGATACTCTGTGACATGGAACGGAAGCAGCGTTTTTACGACAGCAAAACCCACCTGCAGGAAATCATTCAGGCCGAACCCGGCCACGTGCTGGAGTACCGCCTCGTAAAAGAGGAGGGACCGGACCACCGCAAACGCTATACGATGGAAGCGTGTCTGGACGGAACGCCCATCGGCCGCGGGGAAGGCACGTCGAAAAAATCGGCACAGCAGGCCGCGGCGTATGAAGCGCTGACGGCTCTGGAGAAGATCAACCCGGCCATTGGTTCAAAGGGGACAGGATGTATTTAAAAAGCATTGAGATTCAGGGATTCAAATCCTTCGCGAACAAAATCCTGTTAGAGTTTCACAACGGGATTACCGCCATCGTCGGCCCGAACGGAAGCGGAAAAAGCAACATTTCCGACGCCGTGCGATGGGTTCTCGGTGAACAGAGCGCGAAACAGCTGCGCGGCGCGTCCATGCAGGACGTCATTTTCGCCGGCACGGCGGAGCGGAAGCCTTTAAGCTACGCCTATGTCGCCATTACGATGGACAATTCCGATCACTGCATTCCCGTGGATTACGAGGAAGTCACCGTCGCCCGCCGGGTATACCGTTCCGGTGAAAGCGAGTATCTCTTAAACGGCAGCAGCTGCCGTCTGAAGGACATCCAGGAGATGTTCTACGACACCGGCATCGGCAAGGAAGGCTATTCCATCATCGGCCAGGGCCAGATCGAGCGGATCTTAAGCGGCAAACCGGAGGAGCGGCGCGAACTGTTCGACGAAGCCGTCGGTATCGTCAAATTCAAGAAGCGCAAGGCGGCCGCCCAGAAAAAGCTGGCGGAAGAGCAGGACAACCTGACCCGCGTTTCCGATATTCTTCACGAACTCGAGTCCCGGGTCGGACCCCTGGAAAAACAGGCGGCCGACGCAAAAGTCTGGCTGAAGCTGAAGGACGAACAGAAGGGCCTCGACGTCAATCTGTTCCTTCTGGAATCCCGGCGCATCGAGAAAGAGCTGGCGGAGATCGACGAAAAACTGTCGACGGCAGGGACGTCGCTCGCGGAGCAGCAGGCCGCCGCGGAACAGATGCACCAGGCACAGGACGAGGCGCAGGAAGCGCTCGCGGCCTGTGAAGCGCAGCTGGACGAGCTTCGGAAAAACAAATCCGAGAGCGCCCTGGTCATTTCCCGGCTGGAAAACGAAATCGCGCTGGCAGAAGAAAAAATCCGTTCCGCGCAGGCCTCCGACGAAAGCTTAGGTGCACGGAAAGGCGCCATTGAATACGAGAAGGAAAACCATGAAGCCCAGCTGGCACTTCGCCAGGAAGAGCACGCCCGGCTTTCAGCGGAGCTGCAGGAAGTCGAGGACCGCTGTGCCGAACAGGTGCGCGTCCACGACGAATTCCTTGCGCTGATTGCCGCAGCCGAGCAGTCCATCGAAGAAAAGAAGGCGGAAAATCTCCGGCTGCTGGAGGAAGAGGCCAATCTGCGTTCCCGCAGGGAAGCGCTGAAGGCCATGGGCGAGCAGATCCGCATCCGCCAGTCCCAGATCGCGTCGCAGCTTCTCGCGCAGCAGTCCGAGCAGGGCGACGTGTTAAGCCAGCTCGAAGCGGCCCGCGCACAGCTTGAAAACGCCGAGGCCGAACACGCGAAGCGCACTGAAGAAGCCCGTGCGCTCGACGAGCGCAAAAGCGGGTGGGAAGAAAAGCGCCGCGAAGCCGCCGCGCTGTTTTCCGAAGCACAGGAACAGTTTCACCGCGCCTCCACCCAGATGGAAACCCTTCGGAACCTGGCGGAGCGCTATGAAGGCTACAATCTGGCCATCCGCAGTGTGATGGAGCAGAAGGACAGCCATCCCGGAATCCTCGGCGTCGTTTCCGATCTGATCGTCGCCGCGTCCGAATACGAGGTCGCCATCGAGACCGCGCTGGGCGGCAATATTCAGAACATCGTCACCGCCGACGAAGCCAGCGCCAAAGAGATGGTTTCCTATCTGAAGAAGAACCGCCTGGGCCGCGCGACGTTTCTGCCGCTGACCGCCGTCGACCGCAAGCCGAACCCCAAACTGCGCGATTATCTGCGCGAGCCCGGCGTCATCGGCATCGCCGACGAGCTGGTGACCTGTGACGACCGTTTCCGCGGCGTGGCGCGGTATCTGCTCGGCCGGTGCCTGGTGGTTTCCGAGATCGACAGCGCCATCGCACTGGCAAAGAAATCCGGCTATTCCGTGCACATCGTCACCCTCGAAGGGGAGTATTTAAGCCCCGGCGGATCCATTTCCGGCGGACGCTACAAGAACAACAGCAACCTGCTCGGCCGCCGGCGTGAGCTGGAGGAACTGGAATCCCGGATCGCGTCGTTAAAGGAAACGATGGCTGCCCAGCAGCACCGGATGGACGAAGTGGACACGGCCCTCGAGCTGCTGGCGGACGATCGTCTTGAAACGGCCGCCGCGCTGCAGGAGGCGCTGTTAAACCGCAACTCCGCCCAGATCCGCTACGAACAGGCCGAAGAAGAGCAGAAAAAGGGATCCGCCGCATCCATGTCTCTGACCGAGGAAAAGAAGAGCCTCGAGGAGCAGATGACGCAGATCGCCGACGAAACCGCCGGCATCGACCAAAAGAGCGCCGGCAACGAACAGAACCGAAGCGCGCTGAACAAAGAAAGCGAAACTCTCGCAGCGTCACTGGCTTCGCAGCGCGAAGAAGAGACGCGTCTTTCGGACGCGGTTTCGAAGGTGCGGATGGAAGCGGCCGCCGTCCGTCAGCGGCTGGCTTTTGAAGAAGAGAATATCGCCCGCATTGAAGACGAGCTGAAGAAGGACGGCGAAAACCTGCACGAACTGCTGCGGTCCGCCGAGGAAGCCCACAGCCAGATCGCCTCCCGGCAGAAGGACATCGAAGAAATCCGAAAGACCATCGAGCAGGCCAATCAGAACCAGCAAAAGCTCGACGCCGCGATGGAAGAACAGACCGCGGCCCGGGACAAGGCGAATGACGCCTACCGGAAGATGTTTGACCGGCGCGAGGAGCTGTCCGCGGACATTCACCGGCTGGACAAGGAAGTTTTCCGGCTGACGCAGAGCAAGGAGCGCGCTTCGGCGAACCTGGAGGCGCAGACCCATCAGCTCTGGGACGAATATGAGCTGACGCCCCACGCCGCGGCGGAGCTGGCCAGCCCCCAGCAGAAGGACCGCGCGCAGATGAAGAAGCGCCTGTCGGAAATCCGCGAGGAGATCCGCGCCCTTGGCAACGTCAACGTCAATGCCATCGAGGAGTTTGCCGAAGTCAACGAGCGCTATACGTTCCTAAGCGGACAGCACGCGGATCTCGAGAAAGCGCGGGAAACGCTTCTTTCCATTATCGAAGACCTTGACGAGGGCATGCGCCGGCAGTTTACCGAAGGCTTCGCGCAGATCCGCAAAGAGTTCGACGCGGCCTTCAAGGAGCTGTTCGGCGGCGGACAGGGTACGCTCGAACTGGTAGAGGACGAGGATATTCTCGAAACGGGTATCCGCATCATCGCCCAGCCGCCCGGAAAGAAGCTGCAGAACATGATGCAGCTGTCCGGCGGCGAGAAGGCCCTGACAGCCATCGCGCTGCTGTTTGCCATTCAGAACATGAAGCCGTCGCCCTTTGCGCTGCTCGACGAGATCGAAGCGGCCCTCGACGATTCGAACGTGGACCGGTATGCGCAGTACCTGCATAAACTGACGAAAAACACCCAGTTCATCGTGATCACGCACCGCCGCGGCACAATGAACGCAGCTGACCGTCTGTACGGTATCACCATGCAGGAGCGGGGCATTTCGACGCTGGTTTCCGTCAACCTTGTGGAAGCGGATCTGACATAAATAACAGGAAAAGGAAAAGAATGGAAGAGAAAAAAGGATTTTTCGCGCGCCTGAAGGAAGGCCTGTTCCGGTCCCGCAACGGTTTCGTGCGGGAAATGGATGAAACGTTCCTCGGCTATGAAGAAATCGACGACGATTTCTATGACGATCTCGAAGGCATCCTGATTATGGGCGACTTAGGCGTCGAAACGACGGAGCGCCTGCTCGAGCATCTGCGGATGCAGGTGGATCTCCAGGGGCTGAAAAAGCCGGCCGAATGCAAAAAGGTGCTCGTGGACGCGATCCGCGACGAGATGATCATTTCCCGTTCGGATTTCGCGTTTGAGGAAGAGACCTCTGTCGTGATGGTCGTCGGCGTCAACGGCGTCGGAAAAACCACCACCATCGGAAAGCTGGCCACCCGCTACCGCCGGGACGGCCTGCGCGTTCTGATTGCCGGCGCCGACACCTTCCGCGCCGCGGCCGGCGACCAGCTTGCCGAATGGGCGGCCCGCGCGGGCGTCGAAATGATCGGCGGACAGGAAGGCGCGGATCCGGGATCCGTCGTCTACGATTCCGTCCAGGCCGCCAAGGCGAGAAAGGCAGATATCCTGCTTGTGGATACGGCCGGACGCCTGCACAACAAAAAGAATCTGATGCAGGAACTGGAAAAGCTGAACCGGATCGTGGACCGGGAATGGCCCGGCGTCCGGCGCGAGACGCTTCTCGTTCTCGACGCGACAACGGGACAGAACGCGCTTTCCCAGGCCCTGGAATTCAAGGAAATCGCGCCGGTCTCCGGCATTGTTCTGACGAAGATGGACGGCACGGCGAAGGGCGGCATCGCCATCGCCATTGCGACACAGCTGGGCATCCCGGTGAAATACATCGGCGTCGGAGAAAAGGTCGAGGATCTGGAACGCTTTAACGCGGTTGACTTTGTCAACGCGCTGTTCGGCGAGGAGTAAGGGAGGTACGCATGCTTACGTTGCAGGATTTTGAGGCGGCGTCGGAAATCGTCAGCCGGGTGACAAAAGAAACCAAACTGATCTACAGTGATTTTTACAGTAAGGCTACCGGAAACAAGGTGTATCTCAAGCCGGAGAACATGCAGTTTACGGGCGCGTACAAGCTGCGCGGCGCCTATTACAAGATCAGCACGCTCTCGGAAGAGGAGCGGGCGCGCGGCCTGATTACGGCCTCCGCCGGCAATCACGCCCAGGGCGTGGCCTATGCGGCTTCCATGTACGGCGTGAACGCGACCATCGTCATGCCCACGACGACGCCGCTGATCAAGGTCAACCGCACGAAGAGCTACGGCGCGAACGTGATTCTGTTCGGCGACGTCTATGACGAAGCCGCCGCGAAGGCGCTTGAAATCGCCGCCGAAAAGGGCATGACCTTCATTCATCCCTTCGACGATCCCGCGGTGGCCACCGGACAGGGCACCATCGCCATGGAGATCTTCAAGGAGCTTCCCCTCGTGGAATACATCCTTGTGCCTGTGGGCGGCGGCGGGCTCGCCACCGGCGTGTCGACGCTGGCAAAGCTGCTGAACCCGAACATCCGCGTCATCGGCGTCGAGCCGGCCCAGGCGGCCTGCCTGAAGGCTTCCTTCGAGGCCGGAGAGGTGACGACGCTGCCGTCGGTGACGACCATCGCCGACGGTACGGCGGTGAAGACGCCCGGCAGGGAGATCTTCCCGTACCTGCAGGAAAACCTCGACGACATCATCACCGTCGAGGACGACGAGCTGATCGTCTGCTTCCTGGACATGGTGGAAAATCACAAGATGGTGGTGGAAAACTCCGGCCTGCTTTCCGTGGCCGCCTTAAACCACCTGAACGTGAAGGACAAGCGCGTCGTTTCCATTTTAAGCGGCGGAAACATGGACGTGATCACGATGTCCTCCGTCGTTCAGCAGGGTCTGATTTTCCGCGACCGGATCTTTACGGTGTCTGTCCTGCTTCCGGACAAGCCCGGACAGCTTGCCCAGGTCGCCGGCCTCATCGCCGGCCTGCAGGGCAACGTCATCAAGCTGGAGCACAACCAGTTCGTGACGACGAACCGCAGCGCGGCCGTGGAGCTTCGGATCACGCTCGAAGCGTTCGGAACGGAGCACAAGGAGAGCATCCTTTCCGCCCTCGACCAGAACGGATACCGCCCGAAGCTGGTGCGCACGCTGCTGTAAAGAAAAAATACTTGACACACAGACCGCGTTCTGCTATTGTAGAACGCGGTCTGTTGCTGTATGCAGGGATTTACCGAAACAAACAGAGGAATCAACGTGAGCACGGATATGGAAAACCGCGTCCGCCAGGGAGATCTGTACGATTTCTACGGCGAACTGTTAAACCCGCATCAGCGCGGCATCTACGAGGACTACGTTCTGAACGACCTGTCCCTCGCGGAAATCGCCGAAGAGGTGGGAACCAGCCGCCAGGCGGTGCACGACATCATCCGCCGGTGCACGAAAACCCTCGAATCCTACGAAGAAAAACTCGGCCTTTTGAAGCGCTTTATGCTTGTGAAGAACCGGATCGCCCAGATCCGCAGCGCCGCGGCCGGCGGAACCGACAGCACACAGACCGTGCAGCAGATCGCACAGATCGCGGAACAGATTTGGGAGGACTTAAACTGATATGGCTTTTGACAGCTTATCCGAAAAACTCCAGAACGTATTCCGAAGCCTGCGCGGAAAAGGCCTTCTGACCGAGGACGACGTGAAAACGGCCATGCGCGAAGTCCGCATGGCGCTGCTTGAAGCGGACGTCTCGTTTAAAGTCGTTAAGGATTTCGTCCGCCGCGTCACGGAACGCGCCGTCGGCAGCGACGTTCTTTCCGGGCTGAACCCGGCCCAGACCGTCATCAAGATCGTCAACGAAGAGATGATCGACCTGATGGGCTCCGAAACCACGGAGCTTCCGCTGCAGCCCGGCCAGGCGACCACGGTCATCATGATGGCCGGCCTTCAGGGCGCCGGTAAAACGACGACCGCCGCAAAGCTTGCCGGCAAGCTTGTCCAGAAGGGCAAGAAGCCGCTTCTGATTGCCTGCGACGTGTACCGTCCGGCCGCCATCGAACAGTTGAAGATCAACGGCGAAAAGATGGGTGTGGACGTCTTTGAAATGGGCAGCGGACACAATCCCGTCGACATCGCCCGCGCCGGCATCGAGCACGCGAAAAAGGGCGGCTTCAACGTCGTCATCATCGATACCGCCGGCCGTCTGCATGTCGATGAGGACATGATGGCGGAGCTTGCGGCGATCAAGGAAGCGGTGGAAGTGCATGAAACCGTGCTTGTCGTCGACGCCATGACCGGTCAGGACGCGGTGAACGTCGCGTCCCAGTTCGACGAAAAGATCGGCATCAGCGGCGTGATCGTCACGAAGCTGGACGGCGACACCCGCGGCGGTGCGGCCCTTTCCATCCGCGCCGTGACCGGCAAGCCGATTCTCTACTGCGGCATGGGCGAAAAGCTGTCGGATCTCGAACAGTTTTACCCGGACCGCATGGCTTCCCGGATCCTCGGCATGGGCGACGTCTTAACGCTCATCGAGAAGGCCCAGGCCGAAATCGACGAAAAGAAGGCCGACGAGCTCGGCCGCAGGATGATGAAGGCCGAATTCGATTTCAACGACTACCTGGAATCGATGGAGCAGATGAAGAAGCTGGGCGGCATTACAGGTGTTCTCGGCATGATGCCGGGCATGAACGCCGGCCAGATCGCCGACCTCGAAAACGCCGTCTCTGACAAGCAGCTGGCGCACACCGAGGCCATCATCTACTCGATGACGCCGCAGGAGCGGGCCAACCCAAAGATCCTCACCCCGCAGCGCAAGCGGCGGATCGCGATGGGCGCCGGCCTCGACATCAGCGAGGTCAACCGGTTTCTCAAACAGTTTGAACAGTCCCGCAAGATGATGAAGCAGCTGCCGAAGATGACCGGCAAACGCGGACGGAAGGGCGGCCTCGGCGGACTGTTCGGCGGCCTGTTTTAAGGCGGCTGAATCAAGGCAGACAACGGCGCCGCGACCGGCATCCGTTTCTGAATACATTCCCTTCATTATAAGAAGGAAGTTGGCGCGGCTTCGGCTGTGCGGCATCACAATCATTTCCATTGAAGGAGGAAAGACATGGCAGTAAAAATCAGATTAAAGCGCATGGGTCAGAAGAAGGCTCCGTTCTACCGCATCATCGTGGCGGATTCCCGTTCTCCCAGAGACGGCCGTTTCATCGAAGAGATCGGCACCTATGATCCGACCCAGAACCCGAGCGCTTACACGATCAAGGAAGATCTTGCGAAGAAGTGGCTTGAGACCGGTGCCCAGCCGACCGAGACCGTTGCGCGTATTTTCCGCAACGCCGGTATCCTTGCAGGCAAGTAATCTTTCATCCGAATCGAGGTGGCGAAATGAAGGAATTGATAGAAGTTATCGCAAAGTCCCTTGTTGACGCACCGGATGAGGTTGTGGTGACCGAAAGTCACGCCGGCCGTACGACGTTTATCGAGCTGAAGGTAGCCCCTTCCGATATGGGTAAAGTCATCGGCAGACAGGGAAAGATCGCGAAGGCGATCCGCGCCGTGGCCAAAGCAGCCGCGACGCAGGAAAACCGCAAAATTGTTCTGGACATCGTAGAATAACGGATAATATGGAATCCTATCTTCGAATTGGCGTTATCACCTCGTCGCACGGCATTCGCGGCGAGGTGAAAGTTTTTCCGACAACCGACGATCCCCGGCGGTTTTCAAATCTTCATGAGGTCCGTCTGGCCGCGGACGACGGCGCGAAAACGCTTGTCATCCGCTCGGTCCGGTACACGAAGGACCGCGTGCTGCTTTCCCTTGAGGGCATCGACACGCCGGAGGAGGCGAATCTGCTGCGGCAGAAGGAACTGTATATTCCCCGCGGGGAAGGGGTTCCGCTGGCGGAAAACGAAAACTATTACGCGGATCTGATCGGCATCAGCGTTTTGACCGACGACGGCCGGACGCTGGGCACGCTGACGGAAATCCTGGAAACCGGCGCGAACGACGTCTATGTCGTCCGAAAGCCCGGTGGATCCGAGATCCTGCTTCCGGCCATCAGGGACTGTGTTCTTTCGGTGGATCCCGAGGCGGGGCAGATGCTGGTGCACCTGATGAAAGGATTGGAATAGCATGGTCTTTCATGTGCTGTCCCTGTTTCCCGAGATGATCAAAAGCACGGCATCCTACAGCATCCTCGGTCGCGCGGTGTCGCGCGGCGGAATTTCGGCGGATGTCGTCGATATCCGCGATTATACCCAGGATGTGCACCGGCATGTGGACGACGAGCCCTACGGCGGCGGCGCGGGCATGCTGATGCAGGCCCAGCCTGTCTATGACGCCTTCACGGCGGTCCGAAGCCGGATTCCGGCCGGAAACCGCACGAAGGTGTTTTATCTGTCCCCGAAGGCGCGTCCCATGACTCAGCGGGACGTCCGCCGGATGTCGCAGTTTGACGATCTGGTGCTGATCTGCGGGCATTACGAAGGCATCGACGAGCGCGTGCTCGAAGAGATCGAAGCCGAGCCGCTGTCGATCGGCGATTATATCCTGACCGGCGGCGAACTTGCGGCGCTGGTCGTCATGGACGCGGTCAGCCGTCTGCTGGACGGTGTGCTGCACAACGCCGACTCCGCGGAAACCGAGACCTTTGCGGAGCATCTTCTGGAGTATCCGCAGTATACCCGGCCGGCGGTCTGGAACGGACGCGCGGTCCCGGAGGTTCTGCTTTCGGGAAATGCGAAAAACATCCGCGCCTGGCGCCGGGAACAGTCGGTAAAGCTGACGCGGACCTTCCGTCCGGATCTGTACGAGCGGTTTGAGGCGGAAGAGGAACTGAGAGCGCGTCTTCGAAAGGACAAACGCAACGGCGCGCTTCTGCTGAACGTTCTGTCATCGGGGGATGCGGTGCTGCTTCATCTGCCCGGCGCGGACGCCGCGGTCTTTGACGAGCGGTCCCGGACGATGTACTGCTGCGTCAATGAGCCGGAGAGCGAAGAAGCGCTCCGCGGCTTCCTCGGGGAGCTGCAAACGGAATGCGGCCGCCGCGCCTGCCGCGCGGTGTATCTGCTTGCCCGGCAGCCGGAAGCGATCCGTGCGCTGCTTTCCGACTCCGGTTTTGGCACGGATATATCGCGGTATGACCTGGCCGTCTATACGCCCGGTCTGGTGCCTTCCCGGTCAAAATGGAAGCGTACGCTTTCGGAACAGAACCCCGACGTTCCGGCGCCCGTATGCGAAATGATGGAGAACGCCGAAGCGTTTCTTCAGAACGGACAGGTTCCGACGGCCCTGTTCGGCCACGGTGAAAAAGCGGATGCGGCCTTCCTTTCCGCGTTCGACGTTTATCTTTCGGATTATGCGGTTTTTGCTTGCTTTTTCTGATGATCTGTGGTACATTACGTCTGTTGCGAATCAAGAGATGGTCCTCTGGCGTTTCCTTCCGAACGAATACGGAACCCTTTTCTGAAACACCAAGAACATCAAAGAGCGTATCTTTCAGGAGGAAAACAATATGAGTAACATCGAGATCATTCGCCAGATCGAAGCCGGCGAAGTCAAGGAATCCGTGCCGGAGTTTGCGGTCGGCGATACCGTAAAGGTTTACAACCGCATCGTCGAAGGCAACCGCGAGCGTACCCAGATCTTCGAAGGCGTCGTGTTAAAGCGTCAGGGCGGCGGCAACCGCGAGACCTTCACCGTTCGTAAGTTCTCGAACGGCGTCGGCGTGGAAAAGACCTGGCCGCTGCACAGCCCCAACGTAGAAAAGATCGAGATCGTCCGTCACGGTAAAGTTCGCCGTGCGCGTCTGACTTATCTGCGCGGCCGGATCGGCAAGCGCGCGAAGGTTAAGGAAGCCATTCGCTGACAATCTGTATGAGCGGCCGTTTTCGGGCTTGCGTAAAAGTGTGAAAGGGGCAGAATTCTGCCCCTTCCTTTTTATTCCGATAGAATGTTGCTATGAGAAGAAAGAATCAGATCTCTTCGCCGTTTCTGAAACAGGCCCTGGGAAAAGACGACTCCGGCCTCGCTCCGAGCCGGAACCTGTCCTTTGCCCCGCGCAAAAAAGAAGGGGAAACAAAAAAGAACCGGCATTTTGCCGTTACGGTGCTGCAGATCGCGGCGGTCGTTTTGCTGGCGCTCCTTCTGGTGCGCCTGTTCGGCACGCATCTGACCGTGTCCGGCGTCTCCATGGACCCGACGCTTTCCGACGGGGACCGGGTGCTGATCGACCGGATGACCGGTCCGCGCCTTTCGCCGAAACGGGAGGACATGATCGCCTTTGTGCCGACGGCCTCCGCCGGTGAAATCAGCATAAAGCGCGTCGTGGCCGTGCCCGGGGATACCGTGTCGATTTCCTCCGGCGTACTCTATGTCAACGGTGAAACCGAACACAGCCTAAGCTCGCTTCCGCGGATCCTCGATGCCGGACTGGCGTCGGAGACGCTGACGCTCGGACCGGACGAGTATTTCGTGCTCGGGGACAACCGCAACAACAGCCAGGACAGCCGGTACGCGTCCGTGGGCATGATCAGCAAAAAGCAGATGATCGGCAAGGTGTGGATCGCCATCGGCCCCGGCCATCTCGGCCTCGTGCGATAGGCAAGGTCCGCTGCGGATTCCGGCATCAGTGGAAGAACAGACAGAACAGATTCTGACAGGTATCATATGGAAAAACACATGGAAGTGCAATGGTATCCGGGGCATATGACCCGGGCCGACCGCGCCATGCAGGAGGATATCCGGCTCGTCGACGTCGTCATCGAACTGCTCGACGCCCGCGCGCCGCGGTCTTCGACGAATCCGCGCATCGCCGCGATCACGAACGGCAAGCTGCGGATCCGTCTGCTGAACAAAGCGGATCTCGCCGATCCGCAGATGACGGAACGCTGGGGGAAGGCCTTTGCGGCGGACGGGACGCCGGCTTTAGCGCTTGACGCGAGAAGCCGAAGCGAATGCGCCGCTGTCCGGGCCCTTCTGGCGGACGTCACGAAGGAAAAACGGGAGCGCGACGCGCGGCGCGGCATCAAACACCGGCCCGTCCGCGTCATGATCTGCGGTATTCCGAACGTCGGTAAATCGACGTTTATCAACGCCTTTTCCGGCAAAGCGGGCACGAAAACCGGCAACAAGCCCGGCGTCACCCGCGGAAAACAGTGGATCAGCGTGGACAGGCAGACCGACCTGCTCGACACGCCGGGCATTCTCTGGCCGAAATTCGAGGATCCCATGGTGGGCATTCACCTGGCCTGCATCGGCGCGATCCGCGACGAGGTCTTTGACGCGGAGCTTCTGTCCGCGGAACTGCTCGCGATTCTCTACCGGCGCTATCCCGGGGCCGTGGCCGAACGCTACGGGATTTCGGAAAAGCCGCTGGCGGAAGAAACGGATCCGGCGGCCGCTCTTTACGTTCTGCGCGACATCGCCCGCGCCCGGAACTGCCTGCTCGGCGGCAATGAACCGGACGTCGCGAAAGCCGCGCGCATCCTGCTCGACGATTTCCGGAAGGGCGCCCTCGGCCGGCTGACTCTGGAGGAACCGGAAGCGTAATCTTTCGTAAAGCACATCATTGGAAAAGAAGATGGATAAATCGACCAAAAACATGCCCCAGCTTTCCTCCGAGGAACTCGAGGATCTGGAATGGCAGCAGATTGAAAAAGAAATTCTGGAACTGAATAACGGGGACGGCACCTTTGATTCGCCCGAGGACCCCTGGAATTCGCCCCGGACCGAAACGACCAAATTCCGTTTTTCCAGAAATTCGACAGATTCCGCGACGAGAACGATCGAGACGCCCCGCCTGCGTCCGGCACAGGAGGCCGCGCGCGCACACCGCGCCCAGGCGGCCGGCAGCAAACTGCATTCCATCGACGAGACGCCGGCTGCAGATGAGCCGAAGGCGCCGTCCGCGCTGAAAAGCTTTCTGTCGTTTCTGTTTCAGCTGGCCTGTGTCTTTGCCGCGTCCTGGCTGATCGTGACCTTTGTCGGACAGCGCACGGTGGTGGACGGGGATTCCATGTTCCCGACCCTCGAAAACGGGCAGAGCCTCTGGATCGACAAGCTTTCCTACCGGTTCCGCGATCCGCGGCGGTTTGAAATCGTCGTGTTTCCCTATGCCCACGAGAAGGACACCTACTATATAAAACGGATCATCGGCCTGCCGGGCGAGCTCGTGCAGGTGAACGAGGCCGGAGAGATCTTAATCGACGGCGAAGTCCTCGAGGAAAACTTCGGAGCGGAGACCATCTATATCCAGGGATTGGCCGCCGGCGAGGGCGTCCGGCTGCAGGAGAACGAGTACTTCGTCATGGGCGACAACCGGAACAATTCCAAGGACTCCCGGTTTGACAGCGTCGGACCGGTGCACCGGGACAAGCTGATGGGACACGTGGTCTGGCGGCTGTGGCCGTTTGCGGCCTTCGGTCCGATCGACTAGAAAGGACGCCATGGCACAGGATCAGAAGATGGATGCGAAGCCGGTCGGTGAGATTTCCGCGGAGCTTTCCGCCATTGGGGCGGATCCCGCGGCCTATACCGCTTTTATCGAGGCTTACGAAAGCGACAGCCGCAAGGGTGTTCAGAAGTTCGTGCAGACCGCGAAAACGCGCCTTGCGCGCCTGGAAGACGAGCTGCGGCGCCTTGACGGGATGCTGGTGTACGAGCGCCGGTATGCCGCCGACTGCCCCTATATCTGCGGCATCGACGAGGTCGGGCGCGGACCGCTGGCCGGCCCGGTC
>JAZQBE010000064.1:0-9077 GCA_045545575.1 Shuttleworthella sp. | reverse complement strand
CAATCCGGAAAAGCTGTTCTTTTGGTAAAAAAGTGGAACGGGTGCCTGACCCCTGTTCCGGAAAAGTGGAACGGGGGTCAGGCACCCGTTCCGGTTTTGAGAGGAGTGCGGTATGTATATGTACAAAACGGAAGTGCTGACGGTCAGCTCGAAATGGTTCACGGACCAGCCAAGCGATCAGGATCTGTTCGAACTCGACAGGCTGCTCAATGAACGGTCCGTGGAGGGATGGGAGCTGGCTTCCTATGATTACATGACGTCGTCAAGCCAGGTCCGGGGCGTGTTTGTCGTGACGTTCCGGAAAGAGATCTGAGCGTTGAATCACGCTCTGAAATCTGGCAGAATAAAGCCATGGGTGATACCGGCCTGTTCTGGGGGCGGCCGGCAGGAAAGGGGGAAGGAATGGAAACAAGACCTTATGTGCCATGGGATGTCATAAATGCGTTTATGATCGACGTGTTTAAGGCCTACGGCGTCCCGGAGGAAGACGCCGCCATCTGCGCGGACGTGCTGCTGGAGTCCGACCGCCGCGGCATCGAAAGCCACGGGTGTAACCGGTTCAAGCCGATTTACCTCGACCGGATCGACAACGGGACGCTGCTGCCGGTGACGAAGATCGATATCGTCAAAGAGACGCCGACCACCGTCGTGATGGATGCCAACAACGGCATGGGCATGGTCGCGAGCTACCGGATGATGGAGAAGCTGATCGAGAAGGCCAAGGTATACGGCATGGCCGGCGGGACGATTTTCAATTCCACCCACTACGGCATCGCCGGCTACTGGACCACGATGGCCGAGAAGGCCGGCATGATCGGCATCACCGGAACGAACGCGCGCCCGTCCGTCGCCCCGACCTTCGGCGTGGAGCCGATGATGGGCACGAACCCGCTGACGTTCACCATGCCGACGGACGAGGATTTCCCGTTCAACTTTGACTGCGCGACGAGCACGGTCCAGAACGGAAAAATCGAGTTCTACGAGCGCTCGGGCAAGCCGACGCCCGCCGGGCTGGTGGTGACGAAGGACGGCGGAACCATGACGGATTCCGGGCAGATCTTAAAGGAAATGCGCGCGGGCCGCTGCGCCCTGGTGCCCTTAGGCGGCCTCGGCGAGGAGACCGGCGGCTACAAGGGATACGGCTTTACCGCGATCGTGGAGATTTTAAGCGCGGCGCTGGCCGGCGGACCCTACATGAAGGCCCTGTCCGGCAAGGACGCCGACGGGAACAACACCTTCTACCGGCTGGGGCATTTCTTCTTCGTGATCAATCCCGAGTTCTTCATGGGACTGGATACGTTTAAGGAAACGGCAGGCGGCATCCTGCGGGATCTGCGCGCCTCGGAGCACGCGCCCGGACAGGATCACATTTATACAGCCGGCGAGAAGGAGTACCTGGCCTGGCAGGAACGCAAAGACAAGGGCGTCCCGGTCGGGGAATCCATTCAGAGGGAACTCGTTTCCCTCCGCGACCGGTTCGGTCTGCCGTACCGGTTCGGTTTTGAATCCTGACGGAGAGGAGAACGTCATGAAAAAGGTTCGATGGACGTTTTTGGCGGCGGCCTTCGTTCTGTTCTGCTGTGTGTGGAGCGCTGCCAGGCCGGAGGCGCAGGCCGCGGCCGCACAGCCGGACGCGGTGCCGATGTACCGGCTGTACTTCCCGGACACGCACGAGCATTTTTACACGCAGGATAAAAACGAGCTGCGGATCCTGACGTACGACCGCGGCTGGGTTTACGAGGGCATCGGCTGGTACGCGCCCCAGGACGGCATCCCGGTATACCGGCTGTTCAATCCGAACACGACGGACCATCACTATACCATGGACCGCCACGAGTACGACGTGCTGGGAGCTGCGGGCTGGGAGCAGGAGGGCATCGGCTGGTTCTCGGATCCGAACGAGGGCGTTCCGATGTACCGCCTGTTCTGTGACAAACTCCAGACCGGTACCCATCATTACACCCGGGACGCCAACGAGAGCAATACGCTGATCGCGCAGGGCGCGTGGACAGGCGAGGGGGTCGGCTGGTATGGCGTCAATACCGCCCCGGGCTGCGGGCCCCAGAAGAGCAGACAGGAACTCCTCGCGTTTTTCGTCGAGCGGACCGGCAAAGAAGTGATTCACCTGGAGTATCGGGACTTTGACGGCGACGGCCGCGACGAGATGTTTGTCGTCAGCCGGGACGGGAAAGACCAGCCGCATGAGATCTGGTACGTCAGCTGTGACGCAGGCCGCTGCGAGCCGGTCTATTATGACAATGGCGGCCAGAATGCGGATTATGCCGTGCTGACGGTCATTCCCGCCGACAAGGGGTTCCACCTGGTGATGAATACCGGGACCGAAATGGGTACCGCCTCGTTCTACACCATCCTGGAGCTGAAGGACGATGCTGTCATGTACAAGGCCGTGCACCGCCCGGGCAACGTAGATCTGACGCTTGCGGGCGATATCATCCTCGTCGTGGAGGATTACGACCGTATGCTCGACGCGTCCGGCATCCTGGTCGGCCACACCTGGAAAGAAACGTATCTGTTCTGCCATGACGGCAGGTACGGGGAATACGGGGCGTCGACGATCACGGCCCAGGATTTCTATGCCTGTGAAGGCGCCGAAAAAGCGCTGGAGGAGATCTCGGCGAGGGTGACGCCGCCGGATGATCCCGAGACATTGAACGTCACCGGCGTGGACTTTCAGTTCTGGAAGCGGTCGAACGGATACATGCACGTTTCCGTCGAAAAGCGGTTTATTGACGGCTCGGTGGAGTATATGTACTTTACCCTGGTCTGCGCAGACCGGACGATTGAAAGTGTCTTTTCGGATGCGACCTACGGCATCCTGAAGGATCATTTTTCCGATCTGGACAACATCGTGTACTAGGAAAATCCGCCCGGAATTTTTCTGCTTGCTTTTCTCCCGGATTCTCCGTATGATGGAGAGGAACCATACGAACCGCTGTTCCCTTGAAAGAGGAGCACGTTCGTTCACACATCTTTTTATAAATGTAAAGGAGGGTAACCCAATGGCCAAGTATCGCTGCCTTGTCTGCGGAGAAGTTTTTGACGTACCGGAAGGAGAGACCCCGGTCTGCCCGCTTTGCGGTGTGGATGGCGACCAGCTCGAGCTGATCGAAGAAGAAGCCGCACCGGCGGCGGGCGGCAGCAAGTATGCCGGCACGCAGACGGAAAAGAACCTGGAGACCGCTTTCGCCGGCGAGTCCCAGGCCCGCAACAAGTACACCTATTTCGCGTCCAAGGCGAAGAAGGAAGGCTTCGAGCAGATCGCCGCACTGTTCCTTGCCACGGCGGACAATGAGAAAGAGCACGCCAAGCTGTGGTTTAAGGAGCTCGGCGGCATCGGCACGACGGCTGAGAACTTAGCGGCCGCCGCCAACGGCGAGAATTACGAGTGGACCGACATGTATGCCGGCTTCGCGAAGACGGCGGAAGAGGAAGGCTTCCCGGAGCTGGCCGCGAAATTCCGCGCCGTCGCCGAGATCGAGAAGCATCACGAGGAGCGCTACCGCGCCCTGCTTCACAACGTCGAGGCGCAGGAAGTCTTCAAGAAGAGCGAAGTCAAGGTGTGGGAATGCCGCAACTGCGGACACATCGTGGTCGGCACCGAAGCACCGGACGTCTGCCCGGTATGCGCACATCCGCAGAGCTACTTTGAAGTGCATGCCGAGAACTATTAATCAGACACATCGACTTGAACGGGCGGAGAGGATTCTCCGTCCGTTTCTTTGTTCCCATTCACCGGTTTTACGGATTGAAACGGAGGCCAAGATGAAGAAAAACCGCGCTGCCGCGCTGCTGCTGGTCCTGGTGATGCTGTTTACGGCGGGTACGCCGGCGCTGTCCGCCCGGGCAGAGGAAGCCGAAACGGATTACACCCAGTTTAAGGAGTTCATCTTTTTCACAAAGGAGATTCCGAAAACGGGCGTGAATACGAAAAATGCCGAGATCATTTCCATTACGCCGCTGCAGGATGAGATTATCATTCCGAACCAGAAGACCTATGAAGCCTACCTGCGGTGGGTCGGGAGAGAGGGCCCGGACGATCCGTCCGACGGATACGAGCCGGACTGGGATCTGGCCGGCATTACCGCATTTGAGGCGGACGTGGTTTTCAAGCCCGGCAATTACATGTGGACCGATCTGGGGCTGCAGCTGCAGGGGACGCTGCCGGACGATCGGTTCGTCTACGGGACAAACTCTTATCCGCGGACGGTCGTGGACCTGCTCGACGAAGGCTTTATCAACTACTTCCCGAAGGTGGACGGGACCGTCAGCTGGACCTATTCAAAAGACTTTGAAACGTCCAACGTCCGGGACAACGGAAACGGGACATATACGGCCCGGCTTTCCATCGATATGCAGAACCTTATGTATTTCCGCGAAAGCATGGTGGATGAGGGGCTGACAGACGAGACGATCAAAGACGTCAAGTGGGAAATATGCGTCTGCGGGTATTCGACCGGCTTAAATGAAAAGACGCGCAAGCTGATCGCGAAGCGCGGGACAGAAAAGGCCAGCCGCCTGGTTCAGACGGTGGAGAACCTGACCTGGAGACCGACGGATGAAATCCTTGCGGAGCACGGGCAGAGCCCCTGGTGGGGCGTCGTTATCCGGGGCGACACCGACGATTCGGATTTCTCGCCGGCGTATGATGAATCGACGATAGATTTCGGAGATATCCTGAAAGCAAATGACATCACGGTCCCTGTGAAGGTCCGCATAGATACCACCGGCAAAGAACTGTCCAAGGGAAGCATTGCCATGTACCGCCTGTACAATCCCAACTCCCGGGAGCACCTGTACACCCGCGACGCCTACGAGCGGTCCGTGCTCATCGGCCGGGGCTGGCAGGACGAAGGCATCGGCTGGTACGCGCCGCCCTTCAGCAACACGCCGGTATACCGGCTGTACAACCCCTACAGCGGGGATCATCACTATACCACGGATTACAACGAGTATACGACCCTCGCCAAGAATCGTTGGGAGCAGGAGGGCATCGGCTGGTTCTCGGATGACGACAAGACCGTCCCCCTGTACCGCCAGTGGTCGCCGATCCTGCAGACAGGCACCCACAACTACACTGCCGATCTGAACGAAAAGAACACCATCTGCGACGGCGTGGCCTGGGTCGACGAAGGCATCGGCTGGTACGGAAAGAACCCGTAAACAAAGAATAACACCCGGTCCGGCGGCGTGCCCTGCGGCCGGATCCAAAGATCTCTCCGGGGATTTCCCCCGGAGAGATTTGTTTTTGGACTGTACCTCTATAAAAACATACAATTCTTGCGGGTTTCTATTGATTTTCACTTCAAAAACCCCTAAACTGACTCTATAGGTAAAAAAGTGCCCTGGGGACAGTGCGCCCAAAGACAGGACCGCTCCTGCGGCCTGCTTTTCGAGGATGCCCGTTTCCTTCGCATGCCTGATTCCAAGTACATCTATACTTTAGGAGGAACCAACATGAAAAGAGCAATGAAAACCATGGACGGGAACCATGCGGCGGCTCATGCGTCATACGCATTTACCGACGTCGCTGCCATGTATCCCATCACGCCGTCCTCGGCCATGCCGGAAGCGGTTGACGAGTGGGCGGCCGCCGGCCGCAAGAACATCTGCGGCCAGACCGTGCAGATTACGGAAATGCAGTCCGAAGCCGGTGCTGCGGGTGCCGTGCACGGCTCTCTTGCCGCCGGTGCGCTGACCGCCACCTATTCCGCATCCCAGGGCCTCCTGCTGATGATTCCGAACCTGTACAAGATCGCCGGCGAGCGCCTTCCGGGTGTGTTCAACATTTCCGCCCGCTGCGTCGCCACCCACGCGCTGAACATCTTCGGTGATCATTCCGACGTATATGCCTGCCGCCAGACCGGCGCGGCCATGCTGTGCGGATCCTCTGTACAGGAAGTCATGGACCTGACCCCGGTGGCTCACCTGGCCGCCATCAAGGGCCGCCTTCCCTTCATCAACTTCTTCGACGGCTTCCGCACCTCTCACGAAGTCCAGAAGATCGAGACCTGGGACTATGACGATCTCGCCAAGCTCGTCGACTGGGATGCCATCAAGGCCTTCCGTCAGAACGCGCTGAACCCGAATCATCCGCGCGAGATGGGCTCTGCCCAGAACCCGGACATCTTTTTCCAGTCCCGTGAAGCCTGCAACACCGCTTATGACGAGCTGCCGGCGGTCGTGGAAGAGTACATGAACAAGATCAACGACATGATCGGCACCAACTACGGCCTGTTCAACTACTATGGCGCGCCGGATGCCGAGAGCGTCATCGTGGCGATGGGTTCCGTCTGCGAGACCATCGACGAGACCATCGACTTCCTGATGGCCCGCGGCGAGAAGGTCGGCGTTGTCAAGGTCCGCCTGTATCGTCCCTTCGTTGCCGAGAAGCTTATCGAAGTGATCCCGGATACCGTAAAGCGCATCTCCGTGCTTGACCGCACGAAGGAGCCGGGCTCCATCGGCGAGCCGCTGTATCTCGATGTCGTCGCAGCCTTAAAGGGCTCGAAGTTCGACGCGGTTCCGATCTACACCGGCCGCTACGGCTTAGGCTCCAAGGACACCACCCCGGGCCAGATCATCGCCGTGTTCCACAACGAGGAGAAGAAGCGCTTCACCATCGGCATCATCGATGACGTGACGAACCTTTCTCTGGAAGTGAAAGAGAACCCGGTGACCACCCCCGAAGGCACCACGAACTGCAAGTTCTGGGGCTTGGGCGCGGACGGTACCGTCGGTGCGAACAAGAACTCCATCAAGATCATCGGCGACAACACCGACATGTATGCCCAGGCATACTTTGATTACGACTCCAAGAAGTCCGGCGGCGTGACCATTTCCCACCTTCGTTTCGGTCACACCCCGATCCGCTCCACCTATCTGATCAGCCAGGCGAACTTCGTCGCCTGCCACTGCACGGCGTACATCTACAAGTACAACATGGTGCAGGATCTTGTTCCGGGCGGCACCTTCCTGTTCAACACCCAGTGGACGGAAGATGAACTCGACGAGAAGCTGCCGGGCCAGGTGAAGCGTTATATCGCCGAGAACAACATCAACTTCTACATCATCGACGCCGTGAAGATCGGCAAGGAAATCGGCCTGGGCAAGCGCATCAACACCGTGCTTCAGTCCGCGTTCTTCTCGCTGACCAAGCTGATCCCCGAGGAGCAGGTGCTGCAGCTGATGAAGGATGCGGCCACCAAGTCCTACGCGGCCAAGGGCGACGACATCGTCAAGATGAACCACGACGCCATCGACGCCGGCGCGACGGCCTATCACAAGGTCAACGTGCCCGAGAGCTGGAAGAACTGCCCGGATGAGGCCCTTGCTTCCACCGAGCATCACGGCGCGGCCGATGCCGAAGCCTTCGTGGCTGCCATCCAGTCCAAGGTCAACGCCCAGATGGGCAACACCATCCCGGTGTCCGCGACCATGGCCTACGAAGACGGTTCCACGCCGTCCGGTACCGCGGCCTTCGAAAAGCGCGGTGTCGCGACCGACGTTCCGGTGTGGGATTCCACCAAGTGTATCGGATGTAACTTCTGCTCCTATGTCTGCCCGCACGCGGCCATCCGCCCGATCGCGATGACCGAAGAGGAAGCCGCCGCTGCGCCGGAAGGCATGCAGATCAAGGACATCGCCGGCATGCCGGGTTACAAGTTCTCCATCGTGGTTTCCGCATACGACTGCACGGGCTGCGGTTCCTGCGCGAACACCTGCCCGGGCATGAAGGGCGAGAAGGCTCTGACCATGGGCGGCTTCGAAGAGAACGCCGGCGAGCAGGTCTACTTCGACTACGGCGTCGAGCTTCCGGAGAAGAAGGAAGTCATCGACAAGTTCAAGATCAACTCCGTCAAGGGTTCCCAGTTCAAGCAGCCGCTGCTTGAGTTCTCCGGCGCCTGCGGCGGTTGCGGCGAGACCCCGTACGCGAAGCTGCTGACGCAGCTGTTCGGCGATCGTATGTACATCGCCAACGCGACCGGCTGCTCCTCCATCTGGGGCAACTCCTCGCCGTCCACGCCTTACACCGTGAACAAGGCCGGCCAGGGCCCGGCATGGTCCAACTCCCTGTTCGAGGATGCGGCCGAGTTCGGTTACGGCATGCTGCTTGCACAGCGCGCGCTCCGCGACAAACTGTGCGCGAAGCTGACCGATCTGGAAGCTGCCACGGATAAGGAAGACGTCAAGGCTGCGATCGCCGAGTGGAAGGCCACCTTCAACAGCGGCGTCGAAAACGGCCCGGCGACCGACAAGCTGGTTGCGGCTCTGGAAGCCTGCGGCTGCGACGCGGCGAAGGAAATCCTCGATGAGAAGGATTACCTGGCGAAGAAGAGCCAGTGGATCTTCGGCGGCGACGGCTGGGCATACGATATCGGCTTCGGCGGCCTCGATCATGTCATTGCTTCCGGCAAGGACATCAACATCATGGTCTTCGATACCGAAGTGTATTCCAACACCGGCGGCCAGTCCTCCAAGTCCACCCCGATCGGCGCGATCGCTCAGTTCGCTGCCGGCGGCAAAGAGACCAAGAAGAAGGATCTTGCCAGCATCGCGATGAGCTATGGTTACGTCTATGTCGCCCAGATCTCCATGGGTGCCGACATGAACCAGTGCGTCAAAGCGATCGCCGAAGCGGAAGCGTATCCGGGTCCGTCCATCATCATCGCCTATGCTCCGTGTATCAACCACGGCATCAAGAAGGGCATGAGCAAGGCCCAGACCGAAGAGAAGCTTGCGGTTCAGTCCGGCTACTGGTTCAACTTCCGCTTCAATCCGGAAGCCAAGGCCGAAGGCAAGAGCGCGTTCACGCTGGATTCCAAGGCTCCGACCGAGGACTACCAGGCATTCCTGGCCGGTGAAAACCGCTACGCGTCCCTGAAGAAGTTCAACCCGGCGAAGGCTGCCGAGCTGTTTGCCCAGTCCGAGCAGGGTTCCAAGGAACGCTTTGAGTACCTGCAGCGTCTGGTTGCCCTGTACGCACCGACGGAAAGCGCCGAATAATCTGCGGATTTCCGAAACAAAAGTTCATAGGTTCTGCCGCCCGGCCTTCGGGC
>JAZQBE010000063.1:0-27429 GCA_045545575.1 Shuttleworthella sp. | reverse complement strand
CCGGCGTGCATTCATGCACGCGGAAACTATAGAAATTGCACACCGGCGGTAGAGTAAAGCATCAGCGTGCAAAACCCCGCCGGATGCCGTCGTTTTTTATGCCCGGGAACACCGGCACGCGCCTTGACGGCAAGGAGCAGGACAAGTATGCTAAACACAGAGGATTTGCCGGCAAATGCGCCGGCACGCGGGAAAAAGCCGCTGCGGGCGTATGTGTCGGAAGAACCGGTAAACGCGACACGGAAAGAGGGGGGACACAGATAAAGTACGAAAAACTGGGCAATTCTGATCTGAACGTATCCCGCATCTGCATGGGGTGCATGGGCTTTGGCGACGCTTCGAAGGGGCAGCACAGCTGGACCCTGGACGAGGAGCATTCGCGGGAAATCATCCGCTACGGGCTGGAGCGCGGCATCAATTTCTTTGACACCGCCATCGGCTACCAGGGCGGCACGAGCGAGCAGTATGTCGGCCGGGCGCTTCGCGATTTCGCCCGGCGCGAGGACGTGGTGCTGGCGACGAAATTCCTGCCGCGCACGCCGCAGGAGATCGCGGATGGCGTCAGCGGCCAGCAGCACGTGGAAACGATGGTCGACGCGAGTCTGCGGAATCTGGGGCTGGATTACATCGACCTGTACATTTATCACATGTGGGACTGGAATACGCCGGTTTACGAGATCCTCGACGGGCTCAACCGCGCGGTGAAGGCCGGCAAGGTCCGGTACATCGGCATCGCCAACTGCTTTGCGTGGCAGCTCGCGAAGGCCAACGCGCTGGCGGAAAAGGAGGGCTTCGCGAAGTTTGTCTCCATCCAGGGCCACTACAATCTGCTGTTCCGTGAGGAGGAGCGGGAAATGGTGCCCCTCTGCCGCGAGGACAACATCGCGCTGACGCCCTACAGCGCGCTGGCGAGCGGCCGGCTGTCCCGGCGTCCCGGCGAGGGCGGCTCGAAGCGCGCCGCGGAGGACGCGTTTGCGAAGTCCAAATATGACGCGACGGAGGCCCAGGACAGCGTGATCATCGCCCGGGTCGCGGAGCTTGCCGAAAAGCGCGGCGTGACGATGACGGAGATCGCGTTGGCCTGGCTGCTGTCGAAGGTGACGGCTCCGGTCGTCGGCGCGACGAAGCCGCACCACGTCGACGGCGCGGTCAGCGCGGTAGACCTGGAGCTCGGGGCAGATGAGATTGCCTTTCTGGAGGAGCCCTACGTGCCCCATGTCCTGGTCGGCGTCATGGCACAGAATCAGCCCGCGGGCCGGGCGTAACGCGTTTCTTTTTTAAGCGAAGGGATTTGCCGGAGGTTTTTTTATGTTCTGGATTCCGGTCTGTTTTGCGGTGTATATGATCTGGCTCGTGCTGCTTTTGTTTACGGCGGCGGATGACGAGCGGAAAAAACGGTCCTATACGGCCGTGAAGATGCTGACGAGCACGACCTTCGTGGTCGCTTATCTGGTGATGTACGCCGCGACGAATCACCTGCCGTCCGCGCCCGCTTCGGCGGAAGAGATGGAGCAGGCGGCGGCGATCGGCCGGGCAGCCCTGGGGCTTCGTCCGCCGATGTACATGCTTCTGATCCCGCTGCTGCTTTGCTGGGGCGGCGACCTGCTGCTGGGGCTGTATCAGCAGCGCGGGACGCAGCGCACCCGGGAAGCCGCACAGCGCCGCGGCGTGCCCTTTCGCCGGGCGGCGATGGCAGGGGCGATGCTGCTCTTCGGAACGGCGCACCTGCTGTTTCTGCGGTTCGTCGGCTGGTTCGGTCTGCCCTGGGGGTGGCTGGACGCAGGTATCGCCGCGGCCGGGCTTGCACTGTCGGTCGCCGCGAGCTATGCCGGCCGCATGCACATGGGGCGGATGCGGATCCCGGCGTATTTCTACGCCGGGCTGGTGTCCCTTCTGATGGCCCGGGGCATTCATCTGCGCTTTGCCGTGGAAGGCGCGCCGGCGCGGGCCTTCGGCAGCGGAACGATCTATTTCTTCCTCTCGGATTTTCTGATTCTCTTCCTGTATTTCTATCCGTTCCGCAGCCGCCGGGTGAAGAAGGTCATCCACCTGGCCAATCTGGCGACGTATTACTTCGGCATTTTCGGGATGATTCTTGCCGCGGCGATGCTGTAGGGGGCGGCCGTCGAAAATCCGGATCGGGCCCTTAAGCCAGATGCAGATGGCGTACCGGTATGGCAGCGTGCTCGGCATCGACGCGGATACAGCAAAACAACTGGCGGCCGCAACGGAGGGATACGCATTTGCGTTTCAGGCGCTGGGATCGATTTATCATGTGATGTCCATGAGTCTGCATATGGACGAAGAATGAGAGGTCATCTTTATTTATGTACGTGATTGCAGGGCTGGGCAACCCCGGCCGCAAATATGAAAATACCCGGCACAATGCCGGCTGGATGTGCGTCGACCGCATGGCGGAGCGCGCCGAGATCACCTGGAAGGACGGAAAGTTCAACGCCTGGGAGGGCAAAGGGATCATCGGCGGCGTGCCGGTGCTGCTCGTCAAGCCGCTGACCTTCATGAACGCCAGCGGCGACGCGATCGCCCCGCTGATCAACTACTACCGGCTCGATCCCGCAACGGACCTGCTGGTCATTTCCGACGAAATCGCCCTGCCGGCGGGCGAGCTGCGCCTGCGGCGCAAAGGCAGCGCCGGCGGACACAACGGCTTAAAAAATATCATCGCCCGCCTCGGAACTTCTGATTTCGCGCGCCTGCGCCTGGGCATCGGCCCGCTTCCCGAGGAAATCCCCATGGTCGACTTCGTGCTCGGCCGGCTGGCCGGCGAGGATAAAGCCCGCTTCGACGAAGCCCTCACCCGCGCGGAAGAGGCCGCCGTCATGACGGCCACCGGGCGCATCGACGAAGCCATGAACCTGTTCAACCGGAAAAAGGAGTCAAAGGGGACAGACACCATTGACTCATCGAAGGAAAACCCATGACACAGACACGAAAAGGCGCCCTCTGGCAGCCGTTTGCACAATTGACCGAGCTGGCGGCGCTGCGCGACGCCCTTTCCCGGGACCGCGCCATGCATACGCCGCACCTCTATGCCCTGTCGGGCGTGATGGAGGCCGGAAAAGCGCACCTGATCTGCGGGATCGGCGCGGACGCGGCGGTCCGGCTGGTGATCGCGGCGGACGAGCAGCGCGCGAAGCGGCTGGCGGCGGAGTGCGCGGCCTTCGGCGACGAAACCTATTATTATCCGGCGAAGGACCTGCTGTTTTACGCGTCCGACGTCCGCGGCAACGAGCTGACCCGCCAGCGCATGCAGGTGGTGGAGGCGCTGCAGCGGCGGCAGGTGAGGCTCCGGCGAAAGGAATCAAAGGGGACGGTCCCTTCGGATTCCTTTACGATTGTGACCACCATGGACGCGCTGATGAACCGCATTCCGCCGCTGTCGGCCTACGACCGCACGGCGGTGCTTTTGTCCGCGGGCGAGGAGACGGGGGTCGACAACTGGCGCACGGCGATGGCCGGGCTGGGGTACGAGGCGGTTTCGTCGGTGACACAGCCGGGCGAGTTTGCGGTGCGCGGCGGGATTGTCGACATTTTCCCGCTGACGCAGGCGATGCCGGTGCGCATCGAACTGTGGGGCGACGAGGTGGACCGCCTGACGTTTTTTGATCCCGAGACCCAGCTTTCCGTGGATTCGGAGGAGATGCCGGATCCGCTGGAAATCTATCCGGCGTCCGAGGCCGTGCTGACGCCGGCGCAGATCGACCGGGGCGTGCGGCGCATCGAGAAGGAAGCGAAGAAGACGTCGGAGCGGCTGCGTTCCGAGATGAAGATGGAGGAGGCGGGCCGCCTTGCGGAATCCGTCCGCCAGCTGTGCGAGGACGTCCGGGCCGGCTTCGGCAACCAGTATCTGGAAACGCATCTGAATTATTTCTGCGAGGAGACAGCCGGTCTTCTCGATTATCTCGAACCCGAGGCGCTTTTGTTCCTTGACGAGCCTGCGCGCCTGAAGGCGCGGGGCGAAGCGATGGAGGCGGAGTTTTCCCAGAGCATGGAGCGGCGCTTAGAGCGCGGAGAAGTGCTCCCCGGCCAGGCCGACATGATCTGGTCCGCCCGGGATACGCTCGGCCGGATCAAAAAACGCTGCGGCGTTCTGCTGCTCCCCTTCGACAACGCCGACCGGACGATCGCGTCCGCGCACCAGTACCACGTGCACCTGTCGCCGGTGCAGACCTACAACGGCGCCTTCGCCCAGCTGGTGACGGAATTAAAACAGATCAAAAAGAAGAAGGGCGCCGTCCTCTACCTGACACCATCGCGCACCCGCGCGGCGCGCCTGTCAGAAGAGCTGCGCGAGGAAGGGCTGATGTCCTTCTACACGGAAGACGCCGCCCACGAGGTCGGTCCGGGCGAGCTGATGGTGTCCGTCGGCGAGGCGGAAAACGGCTTCTCCTATCCGGACGCGAACTGGACCCTGATCACGGAAACCGACGCCTTCGGCGCGCGCAAGGCGAAAAAGAAGCGCCGGGCGCGCTATTCCGGCGACGAGGTGATCCGCTCGTTTTCCGAGCTGTCCGTGGGTGATTACGTCGTGCATGAAAACCGGGGTCTCGGCATCTTCCGCGGGATGGAGCACATCGAGATCGACGGCGTGGTCCGCGAGTTTCTGAAGCTTGAATACGCCAGGGGCGACCACCTCTACATCCCCGTGACCCAGCTCGACGTCATCCAGAAGTACGCCAACGCCGACGCGAAAAAACCGAAGCTGTCGGACATCAATTCCCAGGAGTGGAGCCGCACAAAGGAAAAGGTCCAGAAGGCCGTCGGCGCCGTGGCGAAGGAGCTCGTCGAGCTCTATGCCGCGCGGCAGGACGGCGAGGGCTACGCCTACGGGCCGGACACCGCCTGGCAGAAGGAATTCGAAGAGACCTTCCCCTACGAGGAAACGGAAGGACAGACCGAAGCCATCGCCGCCGTCAAGCGCGACATGGAAAGCAAGAAGATCATGGACCGCCTGATCTGCGGCGACGTTGGCTACGGCAAAACCGAGATCGCCATCCGGGCGGCCTTCAAGGCCGTGCAGGAAAACAAGCAGGTGGCCGTGCTCGTGCCGACGACGATTTTAGCCCAGCAGCACTACAATACCTTCCTGCAGCGCATGGGCAGCTACCCCGTACACATCGGGCTGCTGTCCCGGTTCCGCACGCCCGCGCAGATCAGGGAGACCGTCGAAGGCCTGCAGCGCGGCACCATCGACATCGTCATCGGCACCCACCGCCTGCTGTCAAAGGACGTGGCCTTCAAGGACTTGGGCCTTCTGATCGTCGACGAGGAACAGCGCTTCGGCGTGACGCACAAAGAGAAGATCAAACAGATGCGTCGGTCGGTGGACGTGCTGTCGCTGTCTGCGACGCCGATCCCGCGCACCCTGCACATGAGCCTCGTCGGCATCCGCGACATGAGCCTCCTCGAGGAGGCGCCGATGGACCGCGTGCCGATCCAGACCTACGTCTTCGAGTACAACGAAGAGATGGTGCGGGAGGCGATCCTGCGGGAGCTTTCCCGCGGCGGACAGGTCTACTACGTCTACAACCGCGCGAAACAGATCGCCGACATGGCCGCGCGCATCCAGAGCCTGGTGCCCGAGGCAAACGTGGCTTATGCCCACGGACGCATGCCCGAGCAGCGCCTCGAAGACATCATGATGGACTTCATCAATAATGAGACTGACGTTCTGGTTTCCACGACCATCATCGAGATCGGCCTGGATATTTCGAATGTCAATACAATTATTATCCACGACGCCGACAACATGGGCCTCTCCCAGCTGTACCAGCTGCGGGGCCGCGTGGGCAGAAGCAACCGCACTGCCTACGCCTTCTTCATGTACAAGCGGGACAAGGTGCTGCGCGAGGTCGCGGAAAAGCGCCTCTCCGCGATCCGCGAATTCACGGATCTTGGAAGCGGGTTCAAGATCGCCATGCGCGACCTTGAGATCCGCGGCGCCGGCAACCTGCTCGGCGAAGAGCAGCACGGACACATCGCCGAGGTGGGCTACGATCTTTACTGCAAGATGCTGAACGCCGCCGTGCGCGACGTGAAAAACGAAAAGACCATCGCGGCCCTGGCCGCGGCGGGCAAAGGGGAAGAAGCGGCCCGCGAGGAAGCGGCCCGGGCCCAGCTCTACGCCGCCTTTGAGACGTCCCTGGAAATCACGCTGTCCGCTTATCTGCCTGAGGAATACATCCCGGACGAGCTGACGCGGCTCGACATCTACAAGCGCATCTCCCAGATCACCAACGGCGACATGCGCGACGCCATGCTCGAGGAGCTGATCGACCGCTTCGGCGAACCGCCCAGGCCGGTGCAGCAGCTGCTGTGGGCCGCCATGCTGCGCGAAAAGGCCCACCACGCGTTCATCACCGAGGTCAAACAGCGTGACCGCCGGTTTACGCTGTCGCTCTACGACAAGGCGATGCTCGACCCTGCGGCGTTCCCGGGGCTGGTGGCGAAGTACAGTCCGTACCTGACCTTCTCGGCCGACGCCCAGAACCCGGGCTTTACCCTGGACCTGGCCCGCAACAGCCGCGTGCCGAAGCAGGAGACCTTTTCCTATCTGGAGAGCTTTATCGAGGATTTCGCCGCCACGGCGCTGCTGTAGCGCGAAGGAGCCTTCGCCCGGCGCGGATTTTGTCTTGCAGGCCGTGGGGAAAAAAGATATAATTACGGCTTGGAAACTTGATACATGGAGGTTTTTGATCATGAAACGAAACATCACACGGCTTTGCGCCTTGCTTCTTAGCGCCGGTCTCGCGCTGGCGGGCTGCGGCGGCATCGACAAGACGGCAGCGCTCGTCAACGTCGACGGCGGCAGCGACACCATCACCTTAGGCTACGGCAATTTCGTCGCGCGCACGACCCAGGCGCAGTACGACGTGCTCTACCGCATGTACTACGGCGACACCTACTGGTCCCAGGCCATCGGCGAGGGCACCATGGAAAGCTCCGTCAAGGACGACGTGCTTGCGCAGCTGCAGGAGGAATACCTGACCCGCCTGCACGCTTCCGAGGTCGGCGTTTCGATGAACGATGAGCAGACCGACGCCATCGATCAGGCCGTCGCCGAATTCATGGCGGACAACACCAAAGAAGGCCTTGCCCAGCTGGGCGCGACGGAGGACCTGGTGCGCGAGTATCTGACCAACGAAACCTGGCTGTACCTGGTGCGTGAGAAGATCCGCGGCGAAGCCGAGGTCGACATCGACGAAGCCGACTACCGCACGAAGGCCTTTACCTACGTCTACTTCAACATCAACGGCCACTACGACGAGACCTTTACCAACTGGGTGAACCTGACCGAAGAGGAGCAGGAGCAGCTCGGCGTCGATGCGCAGAAGCTGGCCGACGCGGATCCCGAGGAATTCAACGACGTCGCCAACGAGCTCGGACAGAGCCTCTTAAAGCAGACCTACACGCCCCAGGATCTCGGCAGCGACAGCTACGTCCTGGACCAGGCGGTGCTCGAGGCGGCGGAGAAACTCGGCAACGGCGAAACCTCCGACGCCATCGAAGTCGAAGGCAAGGGCTGGTACGTCATCCGCATGGACAGCATCTACGATGAGGAAGCCACGGCCGAGGCGGTGGAGGCTGCCGAAGAGGAAGCCCGCGACGCGCATTACCAGGAAGTGCTGGACGGCTGGAAGGAAGGCCTGACCTGGGAAGTGAACGAGGATCTGTGGGCCCAGGTGTCCTTTAAGGACCTGTTTGAGGAGCTGCCCCACGAGCACGAGGAAGAGGCGGAAGACGCCGAATAAGGGGCATTGCATCACCAGAAAACCGGGGCGGTTTTTCGGTTCACAGGGGGAACCTGCGAAGCGGCGAACCGCCCCTTTGTTCTGCCCGAAGAAGCCGTTAAACCGGCGCGCGGTCCATGCAAACATATGTTTTCTTGACCGCGTTTGACCGTACGATTATAATTATCGCGACCAGCTATGGCTTAAAGAAATGAATTATTTTGAAGATTTGCTAAACACCCGCAAAACGCTGCGGCATCGACATCTTCTTTTTATAAGGATCATATTCATGGAACAATATATCATCAAAGGCGGCAAGCCTCTTTTCGGAGAGGTGGAGGTCGGCGGTGCGAAGAATGCCGCGCTGGCCATCCTGGCCGCTGCGATTATGACCGACGATACGGTCGTGGTGGAGAACATCCCCAACGTCCGTGACGTCAACGTGATGCTTGGCGCGATGGAAGACATCGGCGTCATCGTCACCCGCGTGGATGAGCACACTGTCCGCTTAAACAGCGCCCACATCGGCCGGCTGTCGGTGGACTATGAATACATCAAGAAGATCCGCGCCTCCTACTATCTGCTGGGGGCTCTCCTCGGAAAATACAAGAGCGCGGAAGTCGCGCTTCCCGGCGGGTGCGATATCGGCAGCCGCCCCATCGACCTGCACATCAAAGGCTTCCGGGCCATGGGCGCGGTCTGCGACCAAAGCTACGGTCTGGTGTCCGCCCGCGCGGAGCGTCTGACCGGCGGCCATATCTACATGGACAAGGTTTCCGTCGGCGCGACGATCAACGTCATGATGGCCGCCTCCTTAGCCGAGGGAAAGACCGTCATCGAGAACGCGGCGAAGGAGCCCCACGTCGTTGACGTGGCCAACTTCTTAAACAGCATGGGCGCGAACATCCGCGGCGCCGGCACCGACGTGGTGCGTGTCATCGGCGTTCCGAAGCTGCACGGGACGGAATACTCCGTCATCCCGGACCAGATCGAAGCGGGCACGCTGATGTTTACGGCGGCCGCGACCCACGGCGACGTGACCGTGAAAAACGTGATTCCGAAGCACCTGGATTCCATCACGGCAAAGCTGAAGGACATCGGCTGCCGCATCGAGGAATACGACGACGCGGTGCGCGTGATCGCGGACGGGCCGATGCACGGCACCTATGTGACGACGCTTCCGTACCCGGGCTTCCCCACCGACATGCAGCCCCAGATGACGACGATTCTGGCGCTGGCCGACGGGGTCAGCACGGTGACCGAAAGCATTTTCGAGAACCGCTTCAAATACGTGGACGAGCTGGTGCGCATGGGCGCGGCGATCAAGCTGGAAGGCAACGTGGCCATCATCCACGGCGGCGCGCACTTTACAGGCGCACAGGTCAGCGCGCCGGACCTTCGCGCAGGCGCGGCCCTGGTGCTGGCGGGCCTGGCGGCCGAGGGCATCACCGTGATTGACGACATCTATTACGTCGAGCGCGGATATGAACAGTTCGAGAAGAAACTGCAGCAGCTGGGGGCGCAGATCGAACGCGTGGAAAGCGAGCGCGAGGCGCAGAAATTCCGCATGCGCGTATCGTAAGAGCCGTTACGACAAAAACCGAAGAATGTATTCTGGGGGACGTTCCGGGTGGTTGACACCGGCGTCCCCTTCGTTTATGGTACTTTCCAATGGAATTCATCTGCTTATAAGGAGAAAACATCATGGAAAAACTGCTGTTTACGTCGGAGTCCGTGACCGAAGGCCATCCGGATAAGGTCTGCGACGCGATTTCCGACGCGATCTTAGACGCGTGCATGGCCCAGGATCCGATGAGCCGCGTCGCCTGCGAAACCGCGGCCTGCACGGGCTTCGTGCTGGTGACCGGCGAGATTACGACCAAAGCCCAGCTCGACATTCCCGCCATCGTGCGCAAGACCGTCAACGCCATCGGCTACAATGACGCGAAAACCGGTTTCGACGGCAACACCTGCGCGGTGATGGTGGCCCTCGACCAGCAGTCCGCCGACATCGCCATGGGCGTGGACAAGGCCCTTGAGGCGAAGAACGGCGAGCTGACCGACGACCTCGACACCGGCGCCGGCGACCAGGGCATGATGTTCGGCTACGCGACCAACGAAACCCGCGAGTACATGCCCTATCCGATCGCCCTGGCCCACCGTCTCGCACTGCAGCTTGCGAAGGTCCGCAAGGACGGCACGCTGTCCTACCTTCGTCCCGACGGAAAGACACAGGTCTCTGTGGAATATGACGAGAACGGCCGTCCCTGCCGTCTTGAAGCCGTGGTGCTTTCCACCCAGCACGACGAGGACGTGACCCAGGAGCAGATCCACGAGGACATCCGCAAATACGTATTTGCCCCGGTGCTTCCGGCGGAGATGATCGACGCGAACACGAAGTTCTTCATCAACCCCACCGGCCGCTTCGTCATCGGCGGACCCCACGGCGACGCGGGCCTGACCGGCCGCAAGATCATCGTCGACACCTACGGCGGCATGGCCCGTCACGGCGGCGGCGCGTTCTCCGGCAAGGACTGCACGAAGGTGGACCGCTCCGCGGCTTACGCGGCGCGCTACGTGGCGAAGAACATCGTCGCGGCCGGCCTTGCCGACAAGTGCGAAATCCAGCTGTCCTACGCCATCGGCGTTGGCCAGCCGGCCTCCATCAACGTGGATACCTTCGGCACCGGCAAGAAGAGCAGCGAAGAGCTGGTGGCCCTGATCCGCAAGCACTTCGATCTGCGCCCGGCGGGCATCATCAAGATGCTCGACCTGCGCCGCCCGATCTACGGACCGACCTCGGCCTACGGCCACTTCGGCCGCACGGACGTGGATCTTCCCTGGGAAGCCACCGACCGCGCCCAGGCGCTGGCGGCAGAAATGTAAAAAACGGCGTTCGGAACAACATGGGCCGAACACAGACGCATCATTCTGTTATAATGGAACTGCCGGAAGGCAGTTCCTTTTTTTCACGATCAGGCCGGAGAATGCGTGCATCCCTCCGGGAAAGGGAATCCGAAACCATGAAATTCCGCACACGCATCATCCTCTCGTTTGTGATCATCATGATCGTTCCGTTTCTTCTGGCCGGCATGCTGTACGCCAGCACCCGGATGTATCATGAGGTGTCGGGAAACGAAGCAGAAGAAACGCTGTACGAGGCCATCATCAATGCCAACGCGCCGGACGACGTGCGGGAAGTGGCCGTGGATTTTACGGTTTCCACGGTGCTGATTCTGGTGCTGACGGGCATCATCCTGCTGACCTGGATCTATTACGGCATCGTGCCCCGGATGGAGGGGCTGATCGACGCGGCGCGCCGGATTCAGGAGGGCGAGCTGGACTTTACGATCCCCCGCGGCGGAAAGGACGAAATCTCGGAGCTGGCCGGCGCGCTTGAGGACATGCGGATGCACCTCGAAGCGAACGCCCGCGAAAAGCTCGAGGCCGAGCAGGAGCAGCGGCAGCTGATTTCAAACATCGCCCATGATCTGAAGACCCCGATTACCGCGGTCAAGGGCTACGCGGAAGGGCTGCTCGACGGTGTCGCGTCGACACCGGAAAAGCAGCGGGCGTACCTTACGACGATTCAGAGCAAGGCGGCGGAGATGGACAGCCTGATCAACGAGCTGTTCCTGTACAGCCAGATCAACGCCAACCGCATCCCGTACCGGTTCCGGCATCTGCCGGCGGCCGCGTATTTTGGCCGCCAGGCGGACGCGCTGTCCATGGACCTGGCGCAGCAGAACATCCGTCTCGGCTATGCCGCGGACATCGACGGCGAAACGGAAATCATCGCGGATCCCGACCAGCTGAACCGGGTGATCCTGAATATCGTCGGCAATTCCGTGAAATACATGGACAAGGAGGAGCGGGAAATCCGCATGACGGTGCGCGACGCGGCGGATTTTGTCCAGGTGGAAATCGCGGACAACGGCAAGGGCATCGCGCCGCAGGATCTGCCTCATATTTTTGAGCGCATGTACCGCGCGGACGCGTCGCGCAATTCATCGGCCGGCGGCAGCGGGCTGGGCCTTTCGATTGTGAAAAAGATTCTGGAGGATCACGGCGGACGCGTCTGGGCGTCGAGCCGGGAAGGCGAGGGAACGACCATCGTCTTCCAGCTGCGCAAATATGTGGAGACGATGGCGGAGGCCGCGGCGCAGAATCCTGTGCCGGATCCGGAAGAGCATGGGAAAAAGGGGAGAAAAAGGTGGACGAGCGGATCCTGATTATCGAAGACGAGACGGCGATCGCCGAGCTGGAACGGGATTACCTGGAGGCCGGCGGCTATGAAGTCGTCATTGAAAGCAGCGGCGAGAAGGGGCTGCGGCTGGCGCTGGAGGAGGATTTTGACCTGGTGGTGCTGGACCTGATGCTGCCGGACCTGGACGGCTTTACCGTCACCAGCCGCATCCGGGAGGCGAAAGAGCTGCCCCTGATCATCGTTTCGGCGCGCAAGGAAGAGGTGGATAAGGTATACGGGCTCGGGCTCGGGGCGGACGACTACATGACGAAGCCCTTTTCGCCCGGGGAGCTGGTTGCCCGTGTCCGCGCGCATCTGGAGCGCTACAACCGGCTGACGAGCGGCCGGACGGAAAACGAAACCATCCAGATCCGCGGGCTGAAGATCGACCTGAAAAACCGGCGCGTCTGGTTCGAGGGCGAGGAAAAGCAGCTGACGGCGAAAAGCTACGACCTGCTGGCGTTTCTGGCGCAGCACCCGAATCAGGTGTTCAGCCGGGAGGAGCTGCTGCGGGAGATCTGGAACCTCGACGCCGTCGGCGACAACGCCACGGTGACCGTGCATATCAATCGCCTGCGGGAGATGCTCGGCGATTCGAAGGATCATCCGCAGTATATCGAGACGGCCTGGGGCGTGGGCTACCGGTTTAAGATGTAGGAGCAGCGGAATGAGCCGACACAGAGAACCGAATCAGCGGGCGCGGACCGTCCGCGCAAGCCTCTGGTTCTGCGCGGTGCTTTTGTGGTGCGCGATGATTTTTTCCATGTCCGCGCAGCCGGCGGAGGTGTCTTCCGCGGAGAGCGGCCGGCTGACGGAGACGGCGGTGCATTTCTTCTTCCGCGGTTTTGACCGGCTTTCGCCGGAAGAGCAGGAAGCCCTCCGCTTCCGCACGGAAGTGGCGATCCGCAAAAGCGCCCACATGGCGGAGTACGCGGTCCTCGCGGTGCTGCTGGTCCTGTGGCTGGGAGAAGCCTTTCCGCAGACGGCTGTACGCCGGAGAGGCTGGATTTCCTGGGGGCTGGCAGCGGCGTATGCCGCGACGGACGAGCTTCACCAGGTCTTCGTGCCGGGGCGCAGCGGCGAGCCTCGGGATATCACCATCGATGCCGCCGGCGCGGCGCTGGGGCTGCTGGTTTTCGCGCTGTTTGCGGGGATTCTCCGCCGCCTTCGAAAATGAAACAAAAATGAAACAGAACTGTCACGGAAATGCGGTTTTCTTTTCCGGCGGCTTGCGATAGACTATCGTAAGATACAGCAAACAAGCGGGCCCCGAAGGGAGGATTTATCAATGCACAATCGGAGAACAAAGACCTGGATTTCACTGCTGCTGGCGCTGTGCCTTACGCTCGGCTTCCTGCCGTCCGCGGCGCTTCGGGCGTCGGCGGAGGACGGGGAACCGGCGCAGACGGACGAGACGCCGGCGGACGATGCGGGCGAAGAACCCGCCGAAGAGCCGGCCGGGGATTCCGGGGTCCCGATGTACCGCCTGTTTTGCTATTCGACCGGGGAGCATCTGTATACGTCCAACCCTGTGGAACGGGATCACCTGATGAGCAGCGGCTGGCGCTACGAGGGTATCGCCTGGATCGCGCCGACGTCTTCCGAAACGCCGGTGTTCCGCCTGTTCAATCCCTATTCCACGGATCATCATTACACCACCGGCGCCAACGAGCGCAGTGTTCTGATCGAAAACGGCTGGGAAGACGAGGGCATTGCCTGGTATTCGGACGACGCGCAGCGCGTGCCGATGTTCCGCGCCTTCCTTCCGGGCGCCCAGACCGGAACCCATCATTACACGGCCGATCTGAACGAATACAACACCATCACGGCCGGCTCCTGGGAGGCGGAGGGCATCGCCTGGTACGGTATTTCCGGGCGGGATCCGATGGGGATGTTCGCCATTGCGCCGAACACCATCGTCGCCACCTGGGTGGAGGGCAACACCTATGAGGTGACCGTCTATCATCCCCTCGGCAACGAAGGCGTGACCGGCATCAAGATGGCGGCCTGGTCCGAGGCCCACGGCGAGGACGACCTGCAGTGGTATCAGGCGAACACCGCCTGGGACGGCGCCTGGAGCGTGCGTTTTTCGGCGGACGACCGCATGGAGAACGGCACCAGCACCGCGGCCGTCGTCGCGACTGTGGATGGGCAGGACGTGCCCGTGGGCCGGATCTCCTTCGGCCTGGGCGGCGTTTCCTACAAGAACGGCTGGATCAACCGCTACGGCCGCTGGTATCTCTACGATGAAAACAGCAACGTGACCGACGTGCGCAATGCGCCGCCGAAGGTCATCTACCTGACCTTCGACGACGGCCCCGGCCCCCACACGAACCGCCTGCTCGACATTCTCGATAAGTACAACGTCAAGGTGACGTTCTTCGTCACCGGCGCGATGCCGGGCTACGCCGGATGCATGGCGCGGGAAGCCGCGGCCGGCCACGCCATGGCGGTGCACACCTACACCCACGATTACGCGCAGATCTACGCGAGCACGGCCGCCTTCTGGGCGGATCAGGAGCGCATTCAGACCCTGCTCGAACAGCAGACCGGCAGCCGCACGCGGCTGATGCGCTTCCCCGGCGGCAGCTCCAACCAGGTGAGCCGCAACTATTCCCGCGGCATCATGACGACGCTGGCGCGGCAGACGGCCGAGCGCGGCATGGTCTACTTTGACTGGAACGTGGCCAGCGGCGATGCCGGCGCCACGACGGACAGCGGTCAGGTGTACCGGAACATCATCAACGGCGTGTCGGGCAAAAACGAGGCCGTGGTTCTGTGCCACGACAGCAAGGGCTACACGGTGGACGCCATCGAGCGGGTGATCCTCTGGGCCCAGGCGAACGGCTACGTGTTCATGCCGCTTAACGTGGACAGCCCGACGGCGCATCATCCGATCGCGAATTAAAAGAACGCGAACGAGGGGAACCGGGCACGAACGAAGGAAAATACACGCAGGCGAGGATACGGCCATGGCATTTTTTGAAAATCTGGAAAACGGCATGATTCGCCGGGAACACGAAAAATTCATGCGTGCGGCGATCAAAGAGGCGCAGAAGGCCTGGCGCATCGACGAGGTGCCCATCGGCTGCGTCATCGTGCAGAACGGCCACATCATCGCCCGCGGCTACAACCGGCGCAACACGGACAAGAACGTGACGAAGCACGCGGAGCTTTCGGCCATCGAATCCGCCTGCCGCAAAACCGGCGACTGGCGGCTCGAGGACTGCGAGCTGTACGTGACCCTGGAGCCCTGTCCGATGTGCGCAGGCGCCATCGTCCAGGCCCGGATCCCGAAGGTCTATGTCGGCGCCATGAATCCGAAGGCCGGCTGCGCCGGATCCATCCTGGACCTGTTTTCCGAGCCCCGCTTCAATCATCAGGTCGAATGTGAAACCGGCATTCTCGAAGCGGAATGCGCACAGCTGCTGACCGGCTTTTTCGAGGAGCTGCGGCTGCAGAAGAGGGCGAAGCAGATCGGGGAAGCGCTGAAAGGAAAGCCGGATGCGGCGCTGAATGGAAAGCCGGAAGCCGCGCTCCCATCGCCGCCGCCGCTGGCCGCCCTGCCCGGGGAAGCGCCGGACGATTTGACATGAGGAAAAAAATAGCCTAAAATAGGGACTCCAAGCAGCCGGGGCGCTAGCGGTGCCCTGTACCAGCAATCCGCTATAGCTGGGGTGATGTCCCGCCGAGGGTCCGTCGGGTGGAGGAGCTGCCCTCTGTACGTGGCGTTGATATCCGGGTCTTAAGCAATGGGCACCGTCGAACCGTGTCAGGTCAGGAATGGAGCAGCACTAAGACGGAGCGCTCATGTGCCTTAAGGGTGCCTGGGTTGAGCCGGCGGCAGAGGTAACGTCTTTTGCCGGGATTCGAAGCGGGACGCTTGGTTTTGAGCGCATAATGAGCGCATAAGCTGTTTTCAAAAAAGCCTGCTGCATGCTTGCATGCAAAGCAGGCTTTATTTGAAAACGCAACGGACATGGAGGGCGGGCCTGCGAAGCAGGCGGAAAGCCCGGAATGTCCGTAGGAGCGCGAAGCGATCCGTAGCTTATGCGGACATGGAGCGCGAAGCGATCCGCAGCTGCATGCTTGCATGCAAAGCAGGCTTTATTTGGAAAAGGTTTTCGTTAAACGTGAGTACACAGGAGGGCATATGGGAGCCAAGGCAGATACCGAAAACACGCTGCGCGAGCTGCAGGTCCTGATTTCCCGCGCGCCGGCGTACAGCAACAGTCCTGTCCAGTGCGTGATCAACCGCAGCGAAACGCTGATGCTTTTAGCGCGGCTGAACAAGTGCATGGAACAGATGCTCGAGGAATACGAACTGATCCAGTCGGTCCGCGACCGCAACGACCGGGCGCTCCGCCGGGAGGCCGAGGAGCGGATGACGGACGCCCAGCGCAAAGCCGAGGACGTCTACGCCGCCGCGGTCCTCTTTACGGACCAGGCCTTGGAAGCGCTGCGCGAGCAGACCGACGACATGATCCGCGGCTTCGCCGAGACGTTTCACGAAAGCCGGGAGGCGTTCCTCGCAAAGCAGGAGGAATACCGCGCAAACCAGGCAGTTCTGCGCGAGCAGCTCCAGGACATGCTCGACTCCCGCAAATACCAGCTGCTGATCGAGGAAGAAAACCGCCGCACGGCGCACACGCCGGAGTCCGCGGAAGGCCTTGACGAAACACCCCAGGGGTTTGCGGCCGGCGCCTTTTTGGAGGACCCGGACCGCCCGAAAACCGACGGCCCCGAAATCATCGTCAATCCGGAGTACTTCCGGAAACGGGCCGCGCTGCTGGCGGCCGAAGGCGGCGAGGAAGCGGAGCCGGTGGAGGAGGATGCCGACGCGGATCTGCCGGAGCTGCCGGAGGCGGAAGGGGAGGAGCTGTTTTAAAGGCCGGCTTCGCTTAAATATATAACAATATTGCCCGCTGTGCTTGAAAACAGTGGGCATTTTCTTTATGATAAGAAGATAAGGAAAAGTCTGCCCAAACGGGAAAATCAAGGAGAACCGAATGAATTTTTACGACAAACGCATGTACCTCTTAAACGGCACCGAGATCTGCGAAGACGAGGCTGCGCTGGCGGCGAAATGCGGCCGGACCCCGGACGCAGAGGAGGCAAAAAAGGGCACGATTGCCTATGGCATTCTCTCCGCGCACAACACGTCCGGATCGATGGACCGCCTGCAGATCCGCTTTGATAAACTGACGTCCCACGACATCACCTATGTCGGCATCATCCAGACGGCGCGCGCGTCGGGCCTTGAGCGGTTCCCGATGCCCTACGTGCTGACGAACTGCCACAACAGCCTTTGCGCCGTCGGCGGTACCATCAACGAAGATGACCACATGTTCGGCCTAAGCTGCGCGAAGCGCTACGGCGGCATCTATGTTCCGCCGCACCAGGCCGTCATCCACCAGTTCGCCCGCGAGATGCTCGCCTGCGGCGGCGGCATGATTTTAGGCAGCGATTCGCACACGCGCTACGGCGCCCTCGGCACCATGGCCGTCGGCGAAGGCGGCCCGGAGCTGGTCAAGCAGCTGCTTGGCAAGACCTATGACATCAACTATCCCGGCGTGGTGGCCATCTATCTGCACGGCGCGCCGAAGAAGGGCGTCGGTCCCCAGGACGTGGCGCTGGCCATCATCGGCGAAGTGTTCGCGAAGGGCCTTGTCAAAAACAAGGTCATGGAATTTGTCGGCCCCGGCGTTGCGGCGCTTTCCGCGGACTTCCGCATCGGTGTGGACGTCATGACGACAGAGACCACCTGCCTGTCTTCGATCTGGCAGACCGACGACGTCATCCGCGAATTCTATGAAATCCACGGCCGCACCGAGGATTACCGGGCGCTTGCCCCGGCGGACGTCGCGTGCTATGACGGTCTGCTCGACGTGGACCTTTCCGCCATCGATCCGATGATCGCCATGCCCTTCCACCCGAGCAATGTCTACACCATTGCCGAGGTGCAGGCGAATCTGGAGGAGATCCTCGCCGACGTCGAAAAACGGGCGGCGGTCAGCCTGGACGGACAGGTGCCCTATACGCTTCGCGACAAGATCCGAAACGGCCGCCTCTACGTGGATCAGGGTATCATCGCGGGCTGCGCCGGCGGCGGATTTGAGAACATCACCGATGCGGCGGACATCCTGCGGGGCGCCTCCATCGGCGCGGACGAGTTTACGTTAAGCGTCTACCCGGCGAGCATGCCGATCTACATGGAACTTGTAAAGAACGGCTGCGCGGCGGACCTGATGGCGGCCGGCGCCGTCTTAAAGACCGCGTTCTGCGGCCCGTGCTTCGGCGCGGGCGACACGCCGGGCAACAACGGCTTTTCGATCCGCCATTCCACGCGCAACTTCCCGAACCGCGAAGGCAGCAAGCTGCAGAACGGGCAGATCGCGTCCGTGGCGCTGATGGATGCGCGGTCCATCGCGGCGACGGCGGCAAACAAGGGCTTCCTGACGGCTGCCACCGAGTTCGACGGCAGCTTCACGAAGCCGCGCTACTTCTTTGACAGCACGATTTACGCGAACCGTGTCTTCGACAGCCACGGCAAGGCGGATCCGTCCGTGGAGGTGCGCTTCGGCCCGAACATCAAGGACTGGCCGGCCATGAGCCCGCTGCCGGAAAACCTGCTGCTGCAGGTGGTGTCCGAGATCCACGATCCGGTGACGACGACCGACGAGCTGATTCCCTCCGGCGAGACGTCTTCCTACCGTTCCAACCCCCTCGGCCTTGCGGAGTTCACGCTTTCCCGCAAGGATCCCGAGTACGTGGGCCGCGCGAAGAAGGTTCAGCTGGCCCAGAAGGCCATCGAGGCGGACACCTGCATCGGCGACGCCGCCCCCGAGGTGCGCGACGTGGTGCACCGCATCAAGCCGCAGTTCCCCGAGCTGCACCGCTCGAACCTGGGTGTCGGCAGCACGATCTTTGCCGTGAAGCCCGGCGACGGCAGTGCCCGCGAGCAGGCCGCGTCCTGCCAGAAGGTGCTCGGCGGCTGGGCGAACATCGCCAACGAGTACGCCACGAAGCGCTATCGCTCCAACCTGATCAACTGGGGCATGATTCCGTTCCTGATCGACGAGGGCGAGCTGCCTTTCAAGAACCTGGATTATCTGTTCCTGCCGGGCATCCGCGACGCCATCGCGTCCGGCGCGACGGAGTTTACCGCCTACGCGGTCCGCGAAGACGGCCTGCATCCCTTTGCGCTGCGGATGGATCCGGTGACGGACACCGAGCGCGAAATCATCCTGAAGGGATGCCTGATCAATTACTACCGCGGCTGACGCACAGACCGGCCGCTGTTCAAACCGGAAAGACAGGCATATATTTTGAGCGAAACAAATCCGAAAATTGAACCGGGGAACCTGCAGCCGGAACCCGGCCCGTCCCCCGCAGAACCTGCTTCCCGCACCGTCCCGGCGCGGGAAGAGACGAACGCGCACTTTAAGCTGGACGAGATCCAGCGCCGGGTGTGGCAGATCGCGCTGATCGTCATCGCGGCGGTCTGCCTGATCATCCTGTTCTATTTCAGTGTACTGCGGTTTGAGGGATTGAAGAATTCCATCGGGCGGATCACGACCGTTCTGCAGCCGTTTATCATCGGCTTCGTGCTGGCGTTTCTGGTCAACCCGATGATGAAGGCGTTTGAAAAACGCTTCCGGCCGTTTCTGGAGGAGCATCTTCGAAAACCGGAAAAAGCGCCGCGCTTCGCGCGGTCGGCCGCTTCGCTGCTGTCGATCATCATCGTGGTCGGCCTGGTGACGCTCTTCTTCGGCACGGTGCTTCCGCAGCTAGTAAACGCGGCGTCGGACTTTTACGAGCATCTGGAGGAGCGCGTCGCCGGCGTGCTCGACTGGGCGGACATGATCACGGCCTACCGGTTTACCGAGGCCATTGACAGCGCCCGCCGCAGCAGTTCGCTTGCCGCGATCAACCAGTTCGTGGACTGGATCCTCGGCTATCTGGAGCTGACGCAGGAAGAGCTGATGAGCCAGGTGGCCTCCGGCGTGATCAGCTTCGGCCGCCTGATGGTCAACGGCCTGATCGGCCTTGTCGTCGCCTATTACGTTCTGGTGGAAAAGGAAAAATTCGTCGGCCAGACGAAAATGATCCTGTGCGCCGTCGCGCCGTCCACCACCGTAAACCGCATTTTAAGCGTCATGCGCAAGGCAGACGATATTTTCTACGGGTTCATCGTCGGAAAGATCATTGATTCCGCCATCATCGGCGTGATCTGCTATTTTTCCTGCCTGATCATGCGGATGCCCTATCCGCTTTTGGTGTCCGTCATCATCGGCGTCACGAACGTCATTCCGATTTTCGGTCCCTACATCGGCGCCGTGCCGACGGTCATTCTGATTTTCCTGACAAACCCGATGAAGGGCATCTACTTCCTGATCTACGTCATCGTGCTGCAGCAGATTGACGGAAACGTGATCGGACCGAAGATTTTAGGCAACTCCACCGGCGTTTCGCCCTTCTATGTCATCGTGGGCATCGTCATCGGCGGCGGACTGTTCGGCCTGCCCGGCATGCTGATCGGCGTGCCGACGGCTGCGCTGATTTACTATCTGATCGGGCGCGGCGCGCGGCATTTCCTGCGCGGAAAGGACCTGCCCCAGGAGCACGCCGAGTACCTGCGCCTGGACTATGTGGACGAGGACGGACAGCTGGTCATGAAAACAAACGAGCCGCCGAAGGAAGAGGACGCGCCGAAGCGTCCGCCCTACGGAAAGTGGGCCGAAGCCTTGCGGAAATACGCAAAGAGCGGCTGGGCGCTCATGAAAAAAGCAGCCGACCGGCTGCGGAAAAAATAACACTGTAGGCACCGAATAAAGGAGCAGCAACGTGGAAAGAAATGAATTTCAGGTGATGGTTGACGAAGTGCGCAGTCTGATTGCGGAAGGGCGGACCGAAGAAGCCGCCGGGATGCTTGACGGCGCCGGCTGGAGCAAACTGCACAACGTGGCCGCGCTGACGAAGGGCGCCGAGCTGTACGAGCAGACCGGCCGTCTGGAGGACGCGCGCGAGCTTCTGCTGCTTGCCCATGAGCGCTCGCCCATCGGCCGCATGCCCATCTACCATCTGGCCATGGTCTCCCTGAAGATGGGGGAGGTGCAGAAGGCGCAGGACTATTACGACGAGTTTCTGGAAATCGCGCCCCACGACAGCCTGCGGTTCGTGATCCGCTACCGGCTGGCGCAGGCCAACGGCGCGTCCGACGAAGCGCTGATCGCGATTCTGGAGGAGCTGAAGGACGAGGATTTCCTGGAGGACTGGGCCCTCGAACTGGCGGCCCTCTACCAGAAAACCGGGCAGATCGACAAGTGCACGGATCTGTGCGACGAGATCATCGTCTGGTTCGGTGAAGGCCCCTATGTGGAAAAAGCGCTGGAATTAAAGCGCCTGTACCGTCCTCTCGACGCATCCCAGGAAGAGCGCCTGCGCCGGATCAAGAGCCAGGACATGCAGGAACTGACGCCGGAGAGTGCGGCTGCGGAAGCGGCGGACGACATGCCCAGCGTGCCGATTCCGTCTCCCCGGTTCAATACGTTAAACCTCCAGCAGGAAATCGAAAAGAACATCGAGGAAATCCTCCATGCAAAGAGCACCGAGTCGGTGACGGAAAACATGGAGGCCATCAAAGAACTCGTGGATACGATGCCTTATCTGCAGGTCGCCCAGGACACCCAGGAGGTGCGCCTTGCCCGCAGTGAGGAGGAGGAGCGCCGCGCCGCGGAAGCGCTGCGCACGCAGTTTGCCGAAACCCTGCGGGAGGAAGAGGCCTCCGCCGAAGCGGCGAAGGCCGAAGAAACCGCCGTGCCGGCCGAGGAAGCGCCGGCGGATCCGGAAGCTGCGCCGGCCGGGGAAGCCGCGCCTGCGGAGGAGACGCCGAAGCTGTCCATGGACGACGTCCTCGATGAGTGGGAGCGCACGCGCAAGGCGGCCGAGGCGGCCTTAGAGGCGGCGGAAGAGGAAAAGCTCGCCTCCGCGAAGGAGCAGGCCCTTGCCGAGGCCAACGAGATCCTTGCGCGGCTGGCGGCCATCATTCCGAAGCTCGAAGCCGGCGCGACCCATGAAGAGCTGATCACGGGCGAGCCCGCGGCAGCGGACGGCGGGGAAACCGCACCCGCGCCGGCGGAACCGGCTGCGGCGGAAGAAGCCGCACCGGCCGCGCAGGAAACGCCGGCACCGGCGGCGGAAGAAGCCGCACCGGCCGCACAGGCGGCGCCCGCTGTGCCCGCCGAAGAAGCGCCGGCCGAGGAGCCCGTCAGGGAGTCCGAGGAGCCGAAGCGCCCCACGGGTCACACCCAGCGGATGCCCCGGCTGTTCGAACAGCCGAAGGAAGTGACGCCGGAAGAGGAGCAGAAGGGCCTGACGGCCGACGAAATGCGCTATTTCAGCAATTTCGCCTCCATCGAGGGCATCGAGGAGCAGCTCGCCGACGCCGTCCGCGCCATGCGCGAAAGCATCCTCGATCCGACGCAGCGCAACGCCTGCCTTCTGATCTGCGGAAAGCAGGCCAGCGGCAAATCCGCGCTGGCGGTCAACATCTTAAAGCTGCTGCAGGAAGAAACCCACTTCCCGAAGGGGCCGGTGGGCAAGGTGGACGGGGACCAGCTGAACGGCAAGGACATCTTCCAGCTGTTTGACCGGATCCGCCAGGGCGCCCTGATCATCGAGCGGGCCGGCGGCCTCGACCGCACGACGGTCGCGGCGCTGAACGCGCTTCTCGACACCGACAAGAGCGGCGTTATGGTCGTCGCCGAAGACGACGCGGAAGGCCTGGAAACCATGCTTTCCTACAATCCGGCATTCGCGTCGCGCTTTGACCTGCGGATCGACATTCCCAGCATTACCATCGACGAGCTGGTGAACTTTGCCCGGACCTACGCCGAGGAGAACCACTGCCGGATCGACGAGATGGGCGTGCTGGCCCTGTACAACCATCTGAACCTGATTCAGCGTCAGGGCACGCTGCTGTCCATGGGCACCGTGCGCAACATCGTGGACGACGCCATCACCCGCGCCAACCAGGGTGGTCTGTTCGGCCTTGTCGGCCGCATCGGCACCCGTCACCGGGATGACGCCGGCCGGCTGCTGCTGCATGAAAAAGATTTCGAGAAGTAAGCGGCGCGGACCGCATCACGCAAAGGGGAAATATAACGGATTCTATGGAGGGGAACAATGAGCTATTTCACAGAAATGGACAGTTATCTGTTCGGTCAGGCGACACATTACGACATCTATCAGAAGATGGGCGTGCATGCCGGTGAACTTGACGGTGTGAAGGGGTACTATTTCGACGTCTGGGCGCCCCATGCGGCGGAGGTCTACGTCATCGGCGAATTCAACGGCTGGCACGAGCAGGCCAACCGCATGGAACGCGTCGAGCCGCGGTCCATGGGCGTGTTCGAGACCTTTATTCCCGAGGCGAAGGAAGGGGATCTGTACAAGTTCTCCATCGTCACGCCGGACGGCAAGCGTCTGAGCAAGGCCGACCCCTACGCGACGAGCGCGGAGCTGCGCCCGGGCACGGCGTCGCGGATTGCCTCGGTGGAGGATTTTGTCTGGGGCGACGCCGCGTGGATGAAAAAGCGCGAAAAGGGCAGCGAGGCGTTCTACGAAGAGCCCCTGGCGATCTACGAAGTGCACCCGGGTTCCTGGATGCGTCATCCCGGCCGCGAGGACGAGGGCTTCTACACCTGGAAAGAACTGGCGAAAGCGCTGGGCGATTACGTCGAAGAAATGGGCTATACCCATATCGAGCTGATGGGCGTTTCCGAGTATCCCTTTGACGGATCCTGGGGCTATCAGGTCACGGGCTACTACGCGCCGACCTCCCGCTACGGCGGACCGAAGGACTTCATGTACTTCATTGACGATATGCACCGCCGCGGCATCGGCGTCATCGTGGACTGGGTGCCGGCCCACTTCCCCCGGGATGCCTACGGCCTTGCGGACTTTGACGGATATCCGCTGTACGAGTACGGCGACCCGCGCAAGGGCGAGCATCCGGACTGGGGCACGAAGATCTTCAACTACGGCTTAAACGAAGTGAAGAACTTCCTGATCGGCAGCGCCTTAAACTGGATCGAGCGCTACCACGTGGACGGACTGCGCGTGGACGCGGTCGCGTCGATGCTGTACCTCGACTACGGCAAGCAGGCCGGCCAGTGGATCCCGAACCGCTACGGCGGACACGAGAACCTGGAAGCCATCGAGTTCTTCAAGCATCTGAACACCCTGATCCGCGGACGGCATCCGGGCGCGCTGATGATCGCCGAGGAATCCACCGCGTGGCCGCGGGTGACCGGCGACGTCGAGCACGACGACGGCCTCGGCTTCTCCTACAAGTGGAACATGGGCTGGATGCACGACTTCCTCGACTACATGAAGCTCGACCCCTACTTCCGCAAGGACAACCACAACAAGATGACCTTCGCCATGAGCTACAACCAGTACGAGAAGTACATCCTCGTGCTGTCCCATGACGAGGTGGTGCACTTAAAGTGCTCCATGCTGAACAAGATGCCGGGTCTCGAGGACGATAAGTTCCGCAACCTGAAAGCGGGCTACGCGTTCATGATGGGCCATCCCGGAAAGAAGCTGCTGTTCATGGGCCAGGAATTCGCCCAGTACCGCGAGTGGAGCGAGGAACGCGAGCTGGACTGGTTCCTGCTGTCCGACCCGCGCAATGCCGGCGTGCAGAACTGGATGAAGGAACTGCTGCACATCTACCGCAAGTATCCGGCCATGTACGAGCTGGACGTCTACAGCTTCGAGGGCTTTGAGTGGATCAATGCGGACGACCATTACCGCAGCATCTTCTCCTTCGTGCGTCACGCGCGCAAGGGCAAGAACCTGCTGTTTGTCATCAACTTCACGCCGATGGCCTATGACGATTACCGCGTCGGCGTGCCGGTCAAAAAGCGCATGCGGCTGATCTTGGACAGCGACGACGAGCGCTTCTTCGGAAACGGCCGGGAACGTCAGAAGACCTATACCCCGGTAAAACAGGAATGCGACGGAAAGCCCTATTCCATCGCGTATCCGCTTTCGCCCTACGGGGTCGCGGTGTTTGAATACTAAGCTGGAGAATCTATGTCGGAGGAACAGATCGAAACGTCGGGCGCGGTCAGACGCTGGATCGCCGCACACCGGCTGGGCCTTTTCGTGTCCGTGCTGCTTGTCGCGGTGCTGCTGGCCGCGGCGGTCTTAAACCGCGTCCGCACATACAATGACTATACCGTCCGTGCCTATACGGAACTGCAGGATTCCGCCGGAACGCATTATGCGGGTTTCGGCGGAAATCTGCTGAAGTTCAGCGCGGACGGCGCTTTCTATACCGATCTTTCGGGCACGCTGCTCTGGAACGACACCTACGAAATGACCAATCCGTCGGCCGACCAGGCCGGGGACTATTTGATCCTCTACGACGAGCGCGGAACGCAGATCCGCCTGCTCGCGCCCGAGGGACGTGTCTGCGCGATCCAGACAAGCATGCCCATCGCCGCCTGCCGGGTCAGTGAAAACGGCATGGTCGCGGTTCTGATGCAGGATCACGACACCGGCTACATCCACATCTACCGCTCTGACGGTTCGGTTTACGCCTCCGGCGAAGTCCATCTGGACAATTCCGGCTATCCCATCGCCATGGCGATCGGCAGCGGCGGGCAGACTCTGGTCCTTTCCCTGCTCGACATCAACGCCGGCGACGTCAAAACCACCCTGCTGTTTTACAATTTCGGCCGCCTCGGCGCAGAGAAGGACGACCACATCGTCGGCCGTTTTTCCTATGCCAACATGGTCATTCCCGAGCTGGAGACCCTGGACGGCGAGCACGTGTGCGCGTTCGGGGACAACGAGCTGGTGGTCTTCGACGTTAAGGGGACGCCCGAGGCCGCGGCGCAGATCTTTTCGCCGGACAAGATCCGGATGGTTTTCCACTGCAAAAGCGCCTTCGGGTTCGTGACGGGCGGCACGGAAGAGGACGGGACGAACGTATCCCATGTGAAGGTCTATACCGCGGGCGGCAGCCTGAAATACGAAACCGACATCACAGAGGAATTTCAGGAGCTTTGGATGCTGTCCAACGGAGAGCTTGCCGCGGTGAACGAGGAGGAGCTGCTGCTGCTTTCGCCGAACGGAGAGCGGAAGTTTGCCTATATCTTTGACAGCGACGTGCGCTGCCTGCTTCCGCAGGAGAGCGCGCGGGAGTATGTCATCGTGCGCAGTCAGATTCTGGAGCAGATCCGCCTGCGGTAAGGAACTGCTTCATATATATAAGGAGGAGACATGACCGGAGGAACGATTGCCGCGCTGTGCGTGCTCGCCATCGGTGCCCTGTACGGAGCATATAAAGGGGTTCTGAAAATGGCCTTCGGGCTGATCAGCTGGATCATCGTCCTGGTGTTCCTGTTTGCCGCGACGCCGCACATCAACCGGTTTCTGACGGAACAGACGCCGCTGGAGCCTTTCTTATATGAAAAGACGCAGGAATACATGAACCGCCAGTCCTCGGATCTGTGGGAGCGCATCGCCGAAACCTCCGGCGAGTCCTTTGACGCTGCCGCCGGGGAGAGCTTAAGCGGTCTGCTTGACGAAATCCGCGGACAGCTGCCGGATTCCCTGAACCAGAAAATCGACGCAATTTCCGAGGCGATCAGCTCCGGGACGGAGAACGCGATTCAGAGTGCGAAGGACGCCGCCCAGAAAACCGCGTCCCAGACGATTCAGGACAGCACGGCCTCCCTTGCGGCCACGTGGACGAAATACCTGATCCAGGGCATCAGTCTGCTGCTGGCCTGGCTGGCCGCGATGATCGTCATCGCCATCGCAAAGGCACTGATCCACACGGTCGACAAGGCGCCGGTGATCCACGGCATCAGCCATACCCTCGGCGCAGGGCTCGGTCTGCTGATCGGGCTGCTGTATCTGTGGGTCGCGCTGGTGGCGGCCGATATCTTCTCGATCACCTCCTGGGGCGCGCAGATCCGCGTCTGGGTGCAGGAAAGCGCCCTGCTTTCGCTGATTGCCCATTATAATCCCCTCATGACGCTGCTGCACTGAAAACAGTGGCGCGTGCCCAAGATCTGGGCTTTTCACCGCGAAAAAGAAGCAAGATGTAGCGGTTGACACTCCCGATTGAATTTGATACTATATATTTCGCACCGCTTCCGGCGGTGCTTTGATTTCTGCCGTTTTCGCAGGTCTTCGAAAGAAAATCGAAAAAACTTGAAAAAAGTTGTTGACAGGCACTTGAGCGTGTGATATCATGTACAAGTTGCTGTTGAAGAACAAAAATGAAACGGCAGCAGCAGATCCTTGATAACTGAACAGTGAAACAATCCTCGAAAGATTCTTAAAGTTTCGGTGCATCGCGTAACGCTTAAGGGCGCGATACACGAAGACGAGAGTCTAACGAACAAA